>JAIRMB010000062.1 GCA_031258995.1 Puniceicoccales bacterium | reverse complement strand
GAGTTTGCAGGGCGAGTTCTTTTTGATCTAGCGGGCCGCACTTCCCCAAAAAACGTTGGGCAAGGGAGCAATTGCCTTGTCGAAGGTAGTGGGCGGCGAGGGCGAGGTGGATGGTACGTCGTTCGGTACCGGTGGAATCGGAATTGCGCAAGAGCGCCGCAATTTTTCCATAGTCTGTGGGCACCCGCTCAAGCGCCAGCCAGAGCCAGAGCCGTAGGAATCCTTCCCGCCTTTCACTATCCGTGCCATTTTCGCGAAAAAGTATCCCGGCTAGCGTTTTTGCTAAAGGCCAATCTCCGTCGCGCAGAGCCAATTCCAACCGAGCGAGGCGGAGGGCGGCTCCCAACTCCCGATCCGCCGCTTCCGGCAGGACGGCCAGGAATGGCGACAGATCCTCCCCGCCGGGCTGTCGTACGAGCAGCCGCAGGACAGCTACCCGTACGGATGCGGGACCATCTTCGATGAGAGCCCGCCTAAGCAAATGGCCAAATTGATCAGTGTCTTCCGGCCATAGGAGGGCTCCCAAAAGAGCCAGCTGCGGATCCACCACTCCCCCCGCCCTATCATCGTCCAGTTGCTGTCCTAATAGGCGGCGGGCCTCCTCTTTTCGATCCAACCGCGCCAGCAGAATCAGGCATCTTTCCAGGTCTCGCCGCCTTTTCCCTTTTTCCCAGCAACGTCGCATCCGCGCGACGGCCGCCTCGGACGGCGGTAGCAGGTGGGCAATTGCGTGGCTGTGGAATTCTTTCACGCCTTCCCCAAATCCCAGCCGATCCGCCATGTCCTCCGCCATTTCCCAGCGATCTCGGGCCAAACAGCTGAAGCCATCCCTTTCGGCGGCCATCGCCCCGAGAACGCAATGCCATACCCCATCGTCCGAAATGGCGGCCACCTCTTCCAACGCCGTTGGGAATGTGGACCGTAGCGTGGCCGATGGCGACGGAGGAGATTGCAGCTGGGATGCGTAAAAAAATTCTTTCGGAAAAGGAATTTCCCAGTGCTGGCCGCCCCCTTCTATTGCTAGGGCCATTCCGGCAAGGGGAAGTTCGCAAAATAGGCAGAGAAGGAAATTGATCCGATGGTGCACGACGCCCATTCCGATGGGGTGGTCGAGACTGTCAATTCTTCCGCTTTGCTTTCTCATTTACCACCTTTGGGTACGATGGCCGCGCGTGGAGATTTTTCGAAAAAAGCCACTTGAAAATTCTTCAAGAGAAAGGGAAAAAATTTCTTGCACACACATATTTCATAATTTACCTCCAATCGGAGGTCACCCAATAACCTTGGAGAAGAAAATGAGTGTAGATGAAGAAATCCGCGTTATAGAAAAAGAGGCGAGACGTCTTGCGAAAAAGAAAGAGGTGCTTTTGCGTCTCCACAGGGAGGACTCGGAGAAGGCACAAAAGCTGAATTCCCTTTACGAGGGGAGCGGCTATTCTTCTCCGGTAGACTTGGTTGAAGCGCTCATTCGCCGGTTTGGCCTGCGTGTGACCGGTGAAAATTCTTTTCAAAGAAAAAGAAAGCGCACCCGCGTGACGGGGCAACTGCGCGATACTATTCGCGAGGATTGTCGCAAAGGATTGTCCATGAACGCCGCGTCAAAGAAGTACGACGTCAGCTACGCCGTTGTTTCTAAGATTCTCAACGGCTTCTACGACAGTTGCGCCTAGAGCACTTTTTGCCGGCGCCTTTTTACTCGAACGCGCCGGCAAGGGGTATCTCTGTTGCGCCGGCGTCGCGCTGCGAAATGCGACGGGCCCTTGCGACTGTGTAAATTTTGAGTACGTAAAAGTGAGGGTTTTGTACTCTCCGTTTTGTCAACCGGTAGAAAATTACAACCGCTATGGAAATTTTCCGTGAATGTCCGTTGACATTCCCCCGAAATCTTTGCAAATTGACTAGAACGGGCATGAGCGGACCAAGATGATGGGGAGGCTGTACCGGAAGCTCCACGGCAGAGTGGGGAGGGCGTTTGGGCTCTTTTCCCACGATTTGGGCATTGACCTGGGCACCGCCAATACGCTCGTCTACGCTAGGGATCGCGGAATTGTGCTCAATGAGCCGAGTGTGGTTGCCCTCTACAGCGATAGCCGGAAGGTGCGGGCCGTCGGCGAGGAAGCGAAATCTATGCTGGGCCGCACGCCGGGCAATATTGTCGCAACCAGGCCCATGAAGGATGGTGTGATCGCCGATTTTGACGTAACCGAGGCCATGCTGCGCTATTTTATCGCAAAGGCGTGCCGTTCTGCCCGTTTCGTCGCGCCGCGGGTGGTAGTGGCCGTGCCTTCCGGCATTACGGAAGTGGAACGGCGGGCCGTAAAGGAGTCTGCCATGAATGCGGGAGCACGAGAAGTTCTCCTATTGCAGGAGCCGGTGGCGGCTGCCATCGGCGTGGGACTGCCCATCGAGGAACCGGTCGCCAACATGATCGTAGACATTGGCGGAGGAACAACGGAGGTGGCTGTCATCTCCTTGAATGGCGTTGTCTATGCTCGAAGTCTGCGGGTCGGCGGAGATGCCATGGACCTGGCCATCGTCAATTACCTGAAGCGGGCCCATAATCTTTTCATCGGAGAGCGTACGGCCGAAGAGACGAAAATTCGCATCGGCTCCGCCATGCCGCTGGAGCAGGAATGTTCCATCGCCGTGCGGGGCCGAGACACCATTACCGGCCTGCCTCAGACTGTACAGCTGACCTCCCAGGAAGTGCGGGAGGCGCTAGGGGATTCCCTCAATGCCATCGCCGATATGATCCGCTCCACGCTAGAGCGGTGCCCGCCAGAGCTTTCCTCCGACTTGGTGAACCGAGGATTTGCGTTGGCCGGCGGCGGCGCGCTCATTCGAAAAATCGATCAATTACTTCGCCAACGCACGTCCTTGCCGGTGTTCGTCGCTGATGAGCCCCTCTGGGCCGTGGCCAACGGCACCGGGGCGGTCATCCAAAATCTTACCAATTGGATCAGGGCAGGCGGATCCGCCTAGCTGCTCCTCGTCTTCTCCGTGGCCAGTGAGTAGGCCCACGTAAACGGCGGTAAGGAGCGTGAACACAAGCGCTTGAATGATTCCTATGAGAAGTTCCAAAAAGTAGAAGGGCACGGGCATGAGGTAGCCGTAGAGTCCGGTCATGCGGGAAATGAGATTTTCACCTCCGAAAACGTTACCGTAGAGACGAAAAGAGAGAGATACTACGCGAAAGAGGATGGAAATTACGTCCACGGCGCCAACGGCAAGAAATATGCTCCCCAAAAAGAGATAGATAGAAAACGGTACGGACTGCCGATCCGCTTTGTTGCCAAACGTGTCCTGCAAAAAAGCTCGGGGGCCGGCATAGCGGAAAACGAAGTAGAGCCATGCGCCGAAGGAAATGAGCGCCAAGGCGAATGTGCCGTTGAGATCGCCATTGGGCGGCCGCAGCAGAGGGAGAAAATGGCCGTCCCGTCCCCAGCCGATAGCCCCCACGCCGGGTATCAGCCCGCTGAGATTCGTAACGAGCAAATAGAGAAAGAGCGTGAGCAAAAAGGGAAAAATGTGCGGCAAAATTCGGCTTCCGACAATGGGCCTGAAGAGGTCCTGTAGCTTTTCCATCAGCAACTCCACGGCCGCCTGCCCCCGGGAGGGAATGGCACTGGGATGCCGCCCGACCGCCAATCGAACGGCGACGACCGCAAAAACGGCCAGCAGCCACCCGGCCACCATACTATTCGTCACAGTAATGTGCCTTCCCAGTGTGAACAAGTCCGCCGCCTGACGGCTTACCTCCTCCGTAGGCGCCGGCGCCACAATCTGCAGGCAAATCGACAAGACGAGAAGGGGCAAAAGCGCAAAAAGCACCGCCCGCTTCACCGCCGCCGCAACCATGTCCCTATTGTGGCGAAAAAATTCAAAAAGCAAGGTAGAACGACCCGCTTCACTGGCAAATCGGCCATTGCGAGCTTCGTGAAATTATGGTGGGAGGTACTGGATTCGAACCGGCGACCCCCAGCGTGTCATGCTGATGCTCTAACCAACTGAGCTAACCCCCCGACGGCTCTCGAACAAGCGAAAGAGATTCGCCAGCGCAAGAAACTTCTCATTCATTTCCGCCGCCGAGAGGAAGTTTTTCGGCGGCGGGACAGAGACCGATGCCCACCGCAGAAGAAGATAGAGCCATCCTAGCCGCGGTTTAGCGTCATTAGGAATTCCACATTCGTACCGGTCTTTTTGACCCGCTGGATGAGCATGTCCACCGCTTCCGTAGAGTTAAGCCCCACCACCGCTCTACGGAAGAGGTAGATGCGAGAGAGTTCGTCCGGGTGATAGAGCAGCTCTTCCTTGCGGGTCCCGCTGCGCCCCACGTTGATGGCCGGGTAGATGCGCCGATCTGCCAGCTCTCGGTCCAGCTGCAGCTCCATATTGCCGGTGCCCTTGAACTCTTCGAAAATGACATCATCCATGCGACTCCCCGTCTCCACGAGCGCCGTGCCGAGGATGGTCAAACTGCCTCCCCCCTCGATGTTGCGTGCCGAGCCGAAAAAGCTCTTGGGCCCTTGGAGGGCGTTGGCGTCGATGCCGCCGCTCATGATGCGTCCGCTGGCCGGCATGATGGCGTTGTAGGCGCGGGCCAAGCGGGTGATGGAATCTAAGAGGATCACCACGTGCTGTCCGCATTCCACCCGACGCCGGGCCATCTCGATCACCATTTCCGCCAGCCGCACATGCCGATCCGGCGTCTCGTCGAAGGTGGAGGCAAAAACCTCCCCCTTTGCCATGCGACGAAAATCCGTAACTTCTTCCGGTCGTTCGTCGATTAATAAAATCCAGACCTGAGCCTCGGGTCGAACGGTGGCAATGCCGTTGGCGAAGGCTTGCAGCAGAACCGTTTTTCCGGTTCTGGGCGGTGCCACGATAAGTCCTCGCTGTCCTAGGCCAATGGGCGCGACTAGATCTACGATGCGGAGCGAAAGCCGCTGATTCGCCTCTTCGGAACCGTTTTCCAACAGCAGCCGGTCGGTAGGGTAGTAGGGCACTAGCTCTTTAAAATGAGGAATTTTTGCCGCCTCCAGAGGACTTTTGTCCATTACCCGATCCAATGCCAAAACGCAGAGATGGGGGCTGTTCGTTCTAGGAAATGTGGCTAACACCCGCAGCTCCTGCCCCCTCCGAAGGCCACAGCTCCGGATGAGGCAGCGGGGCACGAACGGAGATAGCGGACCCGGCTCGAAGCGGTCCCGTGCCCAGACAAGGCAGCCATTCCCGTCCGATAGGAGCTCTAGCGTACCACAAATAGCTATAGCCGTGCGATTTTCAACGGCATGGCGTAGGCAACTTTCCAACACCTGAGGACGCAGGGAAGGTTCCCACTCCATCTCTAGGGAGGCGGCCAGTTCCGCCATCTGCTCGCCGTTCAAATCTGCGACCTCTTTCAGTTCGAGCGGCGCGGCGTCGGAGAAGAATTCTCCGCGGGCCAACTCTAGGGCCGATTCCGACTGGATTTTTTCCCAGAATCCTAGCCCTCCGTAGGAATTCCGCCGCAGGCCGCCTCCGGGCCGCGGCCCTCGGGGCACCTCCCCATTTCCGCCCCGCGACGTATTAGCTCCGCCACCCCGCTGTGGAGGACGGCCGCCCTGCGCCGGCCGCTGGCCGTTCCGGAACCGGTTTCCCCGATTGGATCCGCCACCGCCGCGGATCTCGCCGGGACCTCCGTCGGCGAAAGGATCGCCCGGCGGGAGTGGGTTTTCCTCGGGAAGAACCTGCACTTTCCCGTGGCCCCGCATGGGCCGACAGCCGCTCCCTTCCGGTGCCGGCTCCCGTCGGCCGCCTCGCCCCCTATTCCGCGGCCGGCCGCTCTCCTCTCGCGGCCGGTTCTCCTCGGCCGCCTCGCAGGAGTCGGCGCCGTCGAGGGACTGGTAGGCCTCGCCGTCGTTTCCGCGGCGCTCATCGAACGAAAGGACGGCCCCACCGTCCCCTTCAAAATCTTCAAACATGGGCATGGCAAGGGATCATCAGAGTTATGGGCACGGACCGGGTCCTACCCGCTAAAACTTTACACGGAGCCGAGAATGAGATTCGAACTCACGACCCACGCATTACGAATGCGTTGCTCTACCAGCTGAGCTATCTCGGCGCGGCGGGCATTCCAAAAATGCCACCGGCGGCCGCAAGCAGAAAATGAACTGCCCGTTCCGACAGCGGGCAAAAACCTTACGAACGGCGTCTTTTGGGACCGAAGCTGCGGACCGGTGCGCCCCGGCTTACGGCCGCATTGCGGAGCCGGTAGATGATGCGTCCCTTCTCCACATCCCGAGGACTCACCTCCATGCGCACCATGTCGCCATTAGTAAGTTTGATGAAATTTTTGCGCAGTTTTCCCGATATGTGTGCCAAGACCATATGTCCATTGGCCAATTCCACCCGAAACATTGTGCCGGGCAGCACGGAAACCACTTTGCCATCCACTTCTACGTAATCCAACTCCATAGGTACAAAAGGTCACAGAAAAATTATTTTGGCTCCCCTGTCAATCGCTAAGAATGAAGCTTTATGAAGTTCCTTCGAGTCGGGCGGGCGCGATCGATTTTTTTTCCGTTTGGCTAGGAAAAAGTCCCGCAGGAGCGCTAGGCAGTCGCCGGCGAGAACGCCCCCGCGGACGGAAAAGCGATGGTTGAATTGCGGTATCTGGGAAAGCGCGCAGGGTCCACCGCCAAGGCACCCCATGGCTGGGTCGGCGATGCCGTAGACCACCCTGTCCAGCCGGGCCATGACGCAGGCGCCGGCGCACATGGGGCAAGGTTCCTTGGTGCTGTAGAGCGTACAGCCGTTGAGGCGCCAATCGCCGGTCCGCGCCGCCGCCGCCGCAATGGCCAGCATCTCTCCGTGGGCCGTCGGATTTCCCGTGGCCCGCACCTGGTTGTGGGCTAGCGCCAGTACCTCACCGTTCCGTAAAATGGCCGCACCGGCGGGAACCTCATCTTCCGCCAGGGCCAGAGCGGCCTCCCGCAGAGCAAGCCGCATGTACTCTTCATCCAACGATCCTTCGTAGCCCATGGTGCGCCGGAGTCCGTTACGGGCCCCGCCCATCCCCATGGCACAGCCGCCGCAGCCCGTCAGCTGAGAAATTGTATCGGGCAAAAATTCAACCAGAACCCCATGCCGCCAGATGCGACGTATGACAGCGAAAATGCCAAACTCACCTGCGAACCTGCCGCCTTGGCAGAACTAACAACCTAGGCCTCCGCCCCCTTGTCGCTGTCAGTCCTTTTGTAGAGGTAATTTCGCCCATCAGGGAATTTCTTTTCCAATTCGTAGCCCATGCCCGCCAATGTGCTGCGTATGGCATCGCCATTTGGGAACTGGTTCCGCAAACTTTTGATCGGGTGAACCTCATGAATTTCGACCTGCACGTAGAGGGGGTGGAATTTTTCGAACGTTCTCCTCGCCCCTGCGAGCACGAAGGATTCGGAACCTTCCACGTCGAGCTTTACGAAATCGATGCGATCTAGGGCCAATTCGCCGGCGATGGAATCCAGTTTCCGGGCTTCAATAGTCCCGTCTTTCGCATTCCTTAGTGCCGTAGAGCCAGTGTGCTTAGGATCGAAAAAGGCAATGGCCATCTTGCCATCTTCATCGCTGAGTGCAAAGCTTTTGATTTCCACCTTCCCCAGCAAATCATTGAGTTCAAGGTTTTTGCGAAGAATTTCGCAGACCGATGCGATGGGCTCGAAGGCGATTACGCGGTCCACTTTCTTCTGCGAACCGAAGAAAAGGCTGTGATTTCCAATGTTAGCACCGATGTCCAGCACAACAGAATGCTCTGGCAAGAGCGGAAGGATACAATTGAGCACATCGATTTCAGAAAAATTGTGCGTACGGGCCATGGTCTTCTGCGTATGGTCAGTTCGATAGCCGGGCAAGTAGGCCCGTAGGTGGCCCACTCTGAAGACGTCCTTCTGCCCGTGCGCGCCATCTGCCTCCGCCGTGGCCGAAGCGGATATCCGGGAGGGCCGTTGCGCCAGAGCTACCTGACGGCAGGAGGGACCGCGGCACGGTTTAGGGGCGGCCTCGGTGGCCGTTTCTGCGAAGGAAGGGAAGGCAGGCCGCTGCGATTCAAGCGCGGAGCAGGACGAAACCGAGCGGCAACTTTGCGGGTTGGTAATTTGATCCATGGCAAGCGATGGTGAAATTTTTTCAGAAAAATTACAACTCGTATTCCTAAGAACGCAAACTTTCGCCCTGGGAAAGGGGCGGCAGAGTTTCCCGTTGCGTCGCCGCCGCCACCACCTAGCGGATTGGCTATGGAGCGGGATCTGCGGGTGCGGCGGAGGAATGGGCAAATAGTCCCCTGGAATCGGGGAAAAATTGAGGTGGCCGTGCGAAAGGCATTTTTGGCCCAAGGTCGGCCGGAAGAGGCCGCGCCAGCCGTTGCCGCAGCCGTCGAACGGCACATCGCCGTGCACACGACGGACCCCATCGTCGCTATGGAGGTCATCCAGGATGCAGTCCAGGGAGAGCTGCTGCTACGCGGGGAAGAGCGAGTGGCCGCCGCCTACGCCGCCTATCGGGAGGAGCGGAGGAAGGAACGGGAACGGGATGAGTCGGCGGCCGAACAGCGGGCGGTTCGCTTCGTCCGCTATGGGGACGGTTCCGTACGCTGTTGGGGAGACGAACTCTGGAGAAAATGGCTACGGGAGCCGATTCGAGAGGCACAGCTGCCGATCGGCCGGGAGGAGCTCCTGCCCGTTCTGCTGCGGGACGTCCCGGACAGTCCCACCTTCGAAGAACTGCGGAACCGCGTTCTCTCCAACGCTCTGCGACCCTGCAAAGAGGACCCTCGCCATGGCCCGCTGGGAACGGCCCTCGGCCGGCAATTCCTGCGGGAGGAAGTTTTTGGCGAATCCTGCGACGGCAGCGATGAAAAATTGGCCGAACTCCTTCTGAGAGAGAAATTTACCAGTTATCTGGATCGGGCCATCGAGCTGGGTCTGCTGGACTCGCGGCTAGGAGCCGTGGATCGGGAGGCGCTGGCGGAGCAATTGGA
>JAIRMB010000060.1 GCA_031258995.1 Puniceicoccales bacterium | reverse complement strand
CTCGTCCTCCGGGGCAGGCTGTCCGACGGAACTGTTGTGGAGCGCTCCTACACCCTTTCCGACGGCAGTCGGGACTGGGACCCCTACGACATTCGCCAGCAAATTCGGGTCGACGCGGGCGACCGACAGAGCTTGTCCGTCTCTCTTGGCAGTCTGCCCAGCACCAACGGTAACGCCGGAGACCATTTAAAATTTGTCCGCTTCGACGGCCGCCGCACTCATTTCACTCCCCTGCGCAGCTTTGATGCCAGCCGTGGATTTTTTGGCCTCGGCCGCCGGGAAGCTCGCGAAAGCATCGTAGACCGGCGGTCGGCCGTCTGGGTTGCCATCAAAAACCACTTCTTTGCGGCGATCCTAACGCCGGCCACGGCCGTGACTGAGACGGATTGCGCGCCCATAGAAATCGTTGGCGACCGGCCGACCCGCGGCCTGGGCGCCACGGCCACCCTGCCGCTTACGGCCGTGGGCAATTCTAAGGAAGCAAAATTCTCCTACTACGTGGGTCCCATGGAGTATGTGCGCTTGGACCGGCTTGACCGGGAGCGGGTGATGGAATTCGGCATTTTTGGCTTTTTTGGCAAATTGCTCCTCATGGCCATGCTGGCCATCCATCGGATCATTCCTAACTGGGGTTGGGCTATCATTTTGCTGACCGTTGCGGTAAAACTGCTGCTGTGGCCCCTCGTGGTAGCCCAGGTCCGTTCCTCGCACAAAATGGCCGCAATTCAAAAGCCGCTGCAAGAAATCCAGCGCCGCTACAAATCGAATCCCCAAAAATGTCAGGCGGAGACGCTAAAACTGTTCAAGGAAAACGGAGTAAATCCTGCATCGGGCTGCCTCCCGCTACTTATCCAAATCCCCATTTTTTTCGGCCTTTACTCCATGCTGCGGGCCGCCTCCGAACTCCGTTTTGCACGTTTTTTCTGGATCGGGGATCTCTCTTCGGCGGACACCGTTGCCCGGCTCGGTTCGTTTCCCATTAACATTTTACCGCTGCTTATGGCCGCCACCATGTTCCTCCAAATGCGCCATACGCCCATGCCGTCGTCCAATCCCAGCCAGCGCTGGCTCGTTAACGCCATGCCGCTCATCTGTCTTGCGTTTTGCTACAACCTGCCGGCCGGACTAATTCTCTATTGGACCGTGCAAAACTCCGTTGGAATTCTGCAACAGGCGCTAATCCAAAGAAACGGGAGGAGCGTGCGGGAAGTGACGGCGAAGGGGACCGTCGGGCGCGGACCTGGCGGCAGGTCGGCCCGCCGAAAGCACTGAAATTTTGGTACCAGAGGGCGGATTTGAACCGCCGACCAAAGGCTTATGAGTCCTCTGCTCTACCACTGAGCTACCCTGGCGAACGGAACCGAAGGCAGTGCGTGCAGAACAAAGGTCAAGGGGAAAGTCGTGCCATTTGCGGCGGGCACCGGTGGCACTTCCCTATTTTTTTCTATGGCCATACGCATTTCTGCGTGTGTATTCTATTACTTCCATAGAAATAATAAAAAACTCTCTTGACAATTAGCCGTTCATTTTTGCTCCGTCAGCCATGCTGGCCACTGTCCATTCCGGAGCCCTATGGGGAGTGGATTCTCTGCCCGTTGAGGTGGAAGTTAATACGGGAGAGCGTGGTGAACTGCGCTTGGTTCTGGTTGGATTGCCCGATGCGGCCGTAAAAGAGTCGTTGGATCGGGTCTGTTCGGCGCTGCAAAATAGTCGCCATAAAATTCCACATAGCCGGACTACCATCAATCTTTCCCCTGGCCACATTCGCAAGGAAGGGCCCATGTATGATTTGCCCATTGCACTCGGCATACTGCTCGCCAGCGGACAAATGGGCGGTTCCGTAGACGACTTTTTGATCGCCGGTGAACTGAGCCTGTCAGGAAAGATTTTGCCCGTCCGTGGCGCCGTAGCTCTCGCATTGCAGGCCAAACGGCAGGGTCTCAGCGGAGTTCTTCTTCCGCGCCCGTCTGCGGAAGAGGCCCTGCTCATCGACGGCGTTTCCATCTATGGCGTGGAAAATTTGTCGGAGGTGATTGCTTTTTTACAGAATCGTAGCCGCCTGTGCCCCTTGACGCCGCGCCGTCCTAGCGCTAGGGCGCTCCATGGTCCCGATTTTGCCGATGTTTGTGGCCAGGAGCGGGCCCGTCGGACGGCGGAAATTGCCGTGGCGGGCGGGCACAATCTGCTCATGGTGGGTTGCCCGGGTGTCGGCAAATCCATGATTGCCAAATGCATACCATCTATAATGCCGACCCCCTCACTTGAGGAGCTTATCGAAATCCACGGCATCCATTCGGCCGCCGGGACCCAGCGGGGTGGCTCCCAATTCCCTCTCAGTCGGCCCTTTCGTGCGCCCCACCACACAATTAGCTCTGTGGGACTGGTGGGAGGTGGCTCCCGTCCCCAGCCGGGCGAGATCTCTTTGGCGCACAATGGCGTGCTATTTCTCGACGAACTGGCGGAATTTTCCCGATCCACGCTCGAATCCCTCCGCCAGCCCCTCGATGACGGCTTCGTAATTATTTCCCGCAGCATTGGCAAAATACGATTTCCCAGTGCGTTCACACTGCTTGCCGCCATGAATCCCTGTCCCTGCGGCTATTTAGGCTCCAAACGGCGCCGCTGCGTCTGCTCCCAACGGCAGGTGATCGACTATCGATCCCGCATCAGCGGTCCGCTTTTGGATCGCATAGATTTGCACATCGACGTGGCAGCCGTTCCGGCGGAACTTCTTACCGAGCGGTCGGCCGGGGAAGGGTCCTCCGCCATTCGCCGTCGCGTGGAGGCGGCCCGAGAACGGCAGCACCTCCGCCAGGGGGGAACGGGCATTCGCTGTAATGCACGTATTTCAGATCGCTTTCTTCCGGAATTTTGTGCCCTCGCTGGGACAGAGCGGCAATTGCTGAGTCAAGCCCTCGAACACTCAGCCCTATCCGCCCGCGCGAGCGGCCGCATTCTTCGCGTTGCTAGGACTATAGCCGATTTAGCCGGTGAAAAGGATATCGGAACGGCACATCTTCTAGAGGCCCTCCAATACCGACTCCCGGAACTCTCCTAGGGTCTGTCCTTTGCCCCTTGAACTTGCGTGGCCTGCCGGCCCAGTAAATACGTGTGTCAATTTACATCACAGCTACTTGAGTTTTTCTGCGGCGCAATAGCCTGCGAAAGCTATCGCGAGGCTGCCGCCGAGGAATGTAAAATTTTCCGATCGTCCATTTTGCATAGCTTATGGGGACAGACCCTAGGCCAACGTGAGGCTGCCGCCGAGGATGGTATAGCTGTGGGTGGTGGTGGTGCCTTCCTGGGTCCCCTGTACGCGCCGCAGCACGGCCGGTGCGAGGACAAACGTCCTCTGCGTCGGGCCTTCGCTGACCAGCGTGGCGGTGCCCTCCAGGTCCAATAGTCCGGCGCCATGGCCCAGTAAAAATTCCGTAGCGGCGGCCGAAGATGGATGGCGCCGCAGAACGGAAAATTGCAACTCCGTACGTCGGTTACCCCTATCAATTGGCGCGG
>JAIRMB010000019.1 GCA_031258995.1 Puniceicoccales bacterium | reverse complement strand
GCACGGCCCGCGGCAGCGCGGGCGGGCTGGAAATCCCACAACCTTCGTTGAAGGGCGGCTCCACGGCCGGCGAGCTGGGCCTCTCCTACCGGCCCAGCGCCGCCGCCGCCATCGACCTCTCCCTCCACGGCTCCACCGGTCGGCAGAAGAGCGTAAGTGGCTCCCTGCGAGCGAGATATGAGTTCTGAGGAGCGGCGAAGGGGCTCCGGAAATTCCCGACCCAAAAGTTCTAACGAAATTCATTGACGGGCAAAATGACTCTTTCTACACCGGCACGGTGGGGTGCGGTCCGCTGAGGCTGATTTTGCTTTTTAGCTGCATCGCATTTAGTGGCTGTGGAAGAAATTGTTGTGAACGCTTCGATGGGAACATTCTGCGCATTGGCAATGGAACGGAGCCGCAAACATTGGATCCACAGCTGGCCGGCGATTTACAGCAAATTGCCATCGCGCGGGCCCTCTTTGAGGGGCTGGTGCTGCTGGATGAGAGCACTCTACGGCCGATTCCCGGTGCGGCGGCGAGTTGGGACCGGTCGGAGGACGGCCGCACGTACACATTTCATCTCCGCCCGGACGGCCGCTGGAGCGACGGCAGTCCGCTGACGGCGGAAGATTTCGCCTACGGCCTGCGCCGTATCCTCACAGCTAATTTGGCCTCTCCCACGGCGGAATTGCTTTTTCCACTGCTAGGAGCGAAGGCATTTTACAACGGAAGGGCAGAATGGGATTCCGTCGGAGTGGCCGTGGCCGATCCGCTGACGCTGGTCCTCACCCTCGAGCGGCCAACGCCCTATTTCCTCTCCCTTCTATCCCATCCGGCCTGGTCGCCGATCCATCGAAATTGCGTGGAAGCCAATGGTCCCGGCACGGTCCGTGATTCGCTCTGGACCAGGCCCGGCCGGCTAATCTCCAACGGTCCCTATCAACTCCGGGGATGGCGCGTAGGAGATAGAGTTTCGGTCGAAAAAAATCCCTTCCATCGGGACAGCGATGGCCGCGGCCCCGACGAAATTATTTTTTTTTCCATCAACGATAGCGAAACGGAACAGAACGCTTTCAAAAATGGCGAGATCGACGTTACGAACACCATTCCGCCGAACCATATCGGTGACCTGCGCCGGACAGACCCGGACACAGTGCAAGAGGTAGAAAGTCTCGGCGTTTTTTATTACCTACTTCGCTGCGATCGGCCGCCATTGAATGACATACATCTGCGCCGGGCGTTGGCCGCCGCCGTCGACCGTCGCCAGCTCTGCTGTCTACTGAGCAGGCCGGAGCGCTTCGCCGCCGGGAATTTGGTACCGCCCGGCTGCGGGTCCTATAGCTACGGTGGAAAAATGCAGGCCTACGACCCAGAGTTGGCCCGTAGAGAACTGGAGCGCTCTACCTTCGGCCAATCGGGCAGAAAAGCACTCACGCTTACCATCAGTTCGGGACCTCAGCACCGGCTCATCGGTCAGGCCGTGCAGGAAATGTGGCGGAAGGAGTTGGGCATCGATGTGAAGCTGTGCAGCGAAGAGTGGAAATCCTTCCTGCTGACCCGCCGGTCCGGCAATTTCGAGGTAGCCAGGGGCGGTTGGATTGGCGATTTTGACGACCCGACCGCCTTTTTGGATCTCTTTCGCACGGGCGCCGTGAACAATTTCACTCGCTGGGGCAGTGCGGACTATGACGGTGCATTGGACGCGGCGGAGCGGGATCCGGAACGGCGAAAGCGGTACCTAAAGAAGGCAGAGGAAATCTTGCTGGATTCCGTCCCCATCATAGCGCTCTACTTTGAAACCGGCAAGCACAGGGTTTCGCCGCGAGTCGTTGGTTGGAAGCCCAATCTTCTCGACTACCATCTGTATCAAAACCTCTTCCTACAGGATATTCCCGCGAAAAAGCGAGGCACGGCGAGCGGATCCGACTAGGGTCTTTCGATGGGGTGGAGCCGGTAGCCGTCCGCGCCGTCCTCCACCCGCCAGCCGCGGGCGGCGAGTTCGTCCCGAAGCTGATCCGACTGGACGAAATTTTTTTCCGTCCGCGCACTCTGCCGTTTCTGCGCGAGAGCCAGAATTTCTTCAGTGGGAGTGATTTCCTCATTTTTAGGGTCCGACCAGGGCAAGCCGAAGGCATAGTAGAGCCGCCGCCACTCGGCCAATTCGCGACCGGCCGCGGCGGGACCCATGGCATCAATTTTGGACCGTTTTATGTGCAAGAAAATTTCTCCCAGCGCTTTAGGTGCATTTAGATCGTCCAGAAGAGCCTCCCAGAATGCCGCAAGAATTTCGAATTTTTCTGCCATGGGCGGCATTTTGCCGGCACGGCCCAGCAGAGCCCTGACGTATTCCCGAATTCGCCCCAGTGCAACGGCCGCCGAACGGAGCGAATCCACGGTGAAGCTCAGCGGCTGCCGATAGTGGCCAGACAGTAGGGCATAGCGGAGGTCCGCCGGCGAAAACGGCATTCTTTCTATATCATTCAATGTGTAAAGATTACCGAGACTTTTTGACATTTTTTCGCCACCGACGGACAGGTGCGCCACGTGGAACCAGCGTTGGGCCATAGTTTCTCCGGTGGCCGCCTCCGTCTGTGCGATTTCGTTTTCGTGGTGCGGAAAACAGAGGTCCACGCCGCCACAGTGGATGGCAAAATTCGTGCCCAAGTAGCGGAGGGCCATGGCGCTGCACTCGATGTGCCAGCCGGGCCTACCAGGGCCCCAGGGACTCGCATAGGATACGGAACCATCGCTCTCCTTTGTCGCTTTCCAGAGTACGAAGTCACCGGTATTCTCTTTTTCGCTCTCTTCGCCGTCCCCTGCGCGTAGCTCTCGCTCGGATAATCGGGAGAGGCGGCCGTAGGCGGGCCAGGCTCCTATGCGGAAGTAGACGGAGCCATTCCGCCCGTAGGCCATCCCTTGCGCCATGAGCTTTCCTATGAGTTCGAGCTGTTCTTTGATGTGGTCCGTCGCCCGCGGTTCCACGTCCGGCTTTCGCAGGCCCAATTTTTTGCAATCGCTGCGAAAAATATTTGTCCAGCGGGCGGTGAAGGCGCCTAAACTTTCTCCGGCGGCCTGAGATCCGGCGATAGTTTTGTCGTCGATGTCCGTGAGATTTCGTACGAAAAGGGGATCGTAGCCGGCCAGCTCCAATGCCCGCACCAGCAGATCGACGGCTAGAAACGTGCGGAAATTTCCTATGTGGGCGTAATTATAAACGGTTGGTCCGCAACAATATATGCCGAACTTTTTATCGGATCGGCTAACGGGACCGACCGTCCGCTCCATCGTGTCATATAGTCGCAACTCCTCCGCCATGACCATCCATCTAGCGGCCGACCGCAGCCGAGCAAGGCCAATGGGAACTTTCGCAAAAATATGCCCGTGGCGTTTTTACAGGAAAACGGTGGGCGGGACCCTTGACTTTCTTCCGATCGGTGATCCCCATGGGTGGGCCATGGAGCGCATCGAAAGTGGGAAAAATCCACGCATAGGCCGATTGACACGACTCCGCCGGGCGCGAGAACGGCGCCGGCTCGGGCAGTTCCTCATCGAGGGGCGCCGCGAATGCGGCCGGGCCGTGGCGAATGGATGGGAGCTGCTGGAGCTCTACGGGACCGCGGCGGCCTTCGCAGAGGGGCTACTTCCCTGCCGCAGCGCCTTTCTTTTGCCGGACGGTCTTTTTAGCAAGGTCTCTGCCCGCGAAAATCCGGACGGTATCCTCGCCACGGCGCCAATCCCGCACTGTATTCTTCCGCAATCTCTTCCACCGGACGCTCTAATTTTGGTGGCGGAATCCCTAGAAAAACCAGGAAATTTGGGCGCACTTCTCCGCAGCGTAGAGGCCGCCGGTTGTAAACTATTACTTCTAACAGACCCACTTACTGACATTTGGAATCCCAATGTGGTCCGCGCTTCCCAAGGCGCCATCTTTGCGGTTCCGATGGCCATCTGTGCGGCCGAGGAGGCAATCCGTTTTCTGAGACAAAACGGCGTACGAATTGTCGCCGCTACCCCATCGGCCGAGCGCTGCTACTGGGACTCTCTGCCAGGTGGACCGCTTGCTATCGTCGTAGGCAATGAGCACAACGGACTCACGGCCCGCTGGCTCCGGGACGCCGACCTCACCGTCCACATCCCTATGGGGGGCGACACGTCCGACTCTCTTAACGTCTCCGTCGCCGCTGCACTTCTCCTCTATGAGGCGCTGCGGCGGCGAAAAAACTAGGCTTTGGCTGCCCCGCCGGTCGCCGCCCCACTTTCCCCCTTCTGCGGCTCCAAACGCCAGTACCAGAAGAGCCAGATGGCACCTATGACGCAGCCGACGAGGAGTATGGCCGGCACCACCCAGGACATTACGACGGTCACGAGAGCCGTCGCGGCTCCGAGCGTCGCGCCGAATACCTTCAGGGCGAGCCACATGGCGAACGTGCCGGTAAAAGCCGCGAAGACTAAAACCGTAGCTGTGATTAAAATGCCCTTCAAAATCGGACCTCGCGGGTCCACTAGGGCGATAGCATTAGAATCGCCCACGGCCGGATTTGCTGTGCCCATGGAGTCTCCATGGCGAACCCCACGACGGAATGCAAGTAAAAAAACAGTAGGTCCTATAAATATAGTAAAAGCCTATGGAGATTCTTTTAAAAATGGGTTATGAAGAATCTCTTCTTGCACGGTCGTTTCTGCGCCATGGCCCGGTAGGACGCGCGTAGTGGGAGGTAATGTGAGAATGCGAGAGCGCAATTCCGCAACAAGGCGCAGGCCATCGCCGCCCGGCAGATCGCTGCGTCCCACCGCATGTCGGAAAAGCGAATCGCCGCTGAAAAGCCATCCCTCTGCCGGTAGATGATAGGCCACGCCGCCCGGCGTGTGGCCGGCAATGGCACGGACGATCCATTCCCCGCCGGCCAGCGCCAGCCGTTGGCCGTCGGTCAGGAGGAAATCCGGCTCACAGGGCGAAATTTCGAGACCAGGAACGGAAAAAGAGCTCATCGCCGCCGGATTTTGCAGTAGGAGCAGATCGCCGCCGTGGGCGTAGACGGGAACGGAAAATTTTTTTTGGAACTGTGCCGCTTCCGCCACATGATCCCAATGGCCGTGGGTCAGCAGCAGGGCAACGGGCCGATTGGGCCGCTCCTGGGAAAATTTTTCATAGGCGGCACAAATGCCCACTGGACCGTCGATGAGCACGGAATCGCCACTGGACGGATCCAGGACGAGGTAGCCGTTGTTAGCGATGGGACCACAGAGAAAGCGATGGCATTCCATAATTTCCGGTCAAATTTTCGCCGGGGCGGGCCGGCCTGTCCATCGAAAATCGATGGTGCGAAAACTGAAACTTCTTCGGAGTCATAGGGCCAGGGCGATCCGACGCTTGAAGCGAAGCGGAATTCGAAAGGTCCCATCGGAGGCAGGCAAGCCAGCTATGAATGAATTTGCAAAAAATCCACGCGCGCTGAACTGCGCAGGCCAACAGACCGATTGGCCCGCGCGGGAACCGTTACTCACTCAGGTCGGCCCGAAAGCCCATTGGGATAGCGATGAGATGCCCAGGCACGAGAAGCGACAGTATGCTGCGAAAAAAGTCTTTCTCCCGCTTGAAACCGTCCGTTAGCAACTCCCCACTTACGGATGGCAGCAGCCGCCTGATGCTGTCCTCAAGCGGAAGATCCTTTTCCCCATTGGCCTTGGAAACACCACATAGAAGCAGCGCTACAAGCGCCACACAGCCGGGCCCGCAGCTGGGAGCGACCTCCGCAAGTGCATCACAAATGCGAGTATCGATTACCGCCTGGTATTCAAGGGCAGCCGCAACCTTCACCTCTGCGTCATCCGTAGAGTCACAAACCTCACAGAGAGCCCGAAGATGGAAATCAAGAGGACCTTGATCCAGAGGCCAAAGACCACAATCCCGGCACACGGCATGCAAAATACGTTCGGCGCGACCCAAAGCAGTCGTACTTTCCACACTCACGACCCAACCGACCCTTTCCCGTCCTCTGACTTTTCTTTCGCTTGTCCCGCCGCATTCCCGTCTCCGTCCTTGCACTCGCGCGCACAGAAGCCCAACTTCCAGCCGACCCACAGAAAAAAGGACCGTATGGCCCTTCCCACCGCCACAAAGCCATCCCGCACGGTCCCCCAAAAACCTCTAGCAAGATCTAAGACCGGCGATTGAAGAGCCAGCCCAGAAGACTCCGTCGATCCTCCTCGCTTTTTTTTTTAATCGCAGCAGCGCGAGCCAACGACTCGGCCGTCGCCTTTTCAATTTCTGCAATCCGCGCCCGATGGGCGATCTCTTCCGGAGAGTTCGCGTCCCGTACACACGTCCCCGCGCGCATTGCCGCCGTATTCGCCTGTATTGCCTCCGTTTTCACGCGCATCGCATCCGTTTCTGCCTGCACCGCCGCCGTTCTCGCACGTAGCGCATCCAATTCGTCCAACGATTTGAAGAGCTTCTCTTCCCCCATATTTCTGGGCTGCAACGTTGCGCGCGCCTCGGGATCCGATATCATCTGCTGCCGTTCTCGCTCCTTCCTCTCCCACTCCTCCTTCGCGGTCGGGGACTCCCGCATCACCAGATCGTCGATGATTGGCACAATCGCCAAACAGCTAAGTCCTTCCTCGTTGTGCAGCCGAACCACTTCATCGTGGATTCGCTGTCCCATGTGACCATATTGCCTGACCAGCAAAAAAAGGTGCAACGCAGCGTCCACCTCGGCCGTACGCCTATCCATTCCCGGAGGAATCTGCCCACGGTCGGCAGCACCGGCTCCACGGCCACCCTGACTACTACCTCTCAACATCACACTACACATGATTTTCTCCCGTTTAAAATCTTCAAAATTTTTTCACTCCACATCGTCTATGCTGTGTCGCACACGCCAAAACCAGCTG
>JAIRMB010000015.1 GCA_031258995.1 Puniceicoccales bacterium | reverse complement strand
GTCAATGAGCGCCTCTACGGTGGCCGAATCTGCTGCGGGACCATTCCATCATAGGTCGACGGCCCGACAATTGCGCGACCATGGCTCGCGTTCTACCGTTTGGCGGGGTGAAAATCGTCGTTCCGTAAAAAAATTCTAAAATTCTCCCTTGCCACTGCCACAGCGATTGCCAACGAATGCGCCGACGGCCGCCGCAAGGCGTTCACGTGTTCGTGAATGACCACGATCTGAATGAAATAGCCGATTTCCAATCGGCAACGTTACGCCTTTTTTGGAGATTTGGGCATTCTCCAAAGAACCGGCGATATGTCTCTCGTCTACGAGAGTAGTGTTAAGCCTATGAAAATCGACAGCTCACTCGGACTTAAAGATCTGCACGTTCGCCTAGATTCAAGCGACAGGATACTGTCACGCCCCCAATGAATTTTTCATAGAGCCGGAGGGGACACCCATAAAGTCGTTTGATCCTTGTGGGAAAAGCCTGACGGCATTTTGCGAAGACCATGGCATCGAGTACGATTTACCGCCGGGGCTGCTCAACGCATTGAGCGCTCCTTTTTTAAAAAAATCGTCATAAATTTTCTTCCACTTTTAAGTTGCGCTGTCGACGGAAGATAAGAACCAAGCCGCGCTGACAGATGTGCCGACTCATGTCGCATTGGACGATTTATTCGCCGGCAGGTACTGCCTCTACCATTCCGGCTTCGGCGGCAACGGTCTTCTTGGATGGCCAATAGGTGCCGCACTCGTAAATGGCTGCGATGTCCCATTGAACTCTACGGCAAATACTTCTACTCCAGGATGGACGGTAAGAGGTCCGTCAGAGAGAAGGTCTTTCTTCAGCCCATGCTTTCTCCCGGGCCTGCGAATTCCTTCCGGCCCGCAAACTCCCACCGGGTCCGGCTCGGCTGCCGGCCCGCCTATCCGCCCCGCCGGAAGTTAACACCGTGGTGCGGAGCATTTTACGGGCGTGAATTCTCCGGCGGCATCCGCGGCAGCGCGGGTGAGCCGGACTTGAAAACTCCCACCTCCGCGACGCGGGGGCCGCAATTTGTAGTTGGAGATATGGCACATGTGGGGGTGCCGCATTTGATCTGCTTCAGTTTAAACGGCGAGGCTTCGGCGGTAGTGGGCCGTGCTTTTTTATCTTCCATGGATTTGAATGTTGTACGAGCGGTGCTTTTCTTTACCATCGACCTGTCGTGAGGGAGGTGGATCGCCTTCTGGCCGCACTTGAGGGGGCGAAGAGCTTGCCGATCTTTGCCGGCTTTGATGGCGCAGTGGATGAAATTTATGCGTTGATTGCGTCCCGGACGGCGGCCGGCCCGGAGCGGATGGGAACGATCGGGGAATTTGCCCACCGGGTTGCCTCCGCGGCGGGCCGCAGTACCAATATCGAGCGGATCTTACTGGAGACGAGGGCCGGCGGCAACGCTGCCCTCTGCGCTAGCGCGTTGCAGGCTCTCGGCCATGCGGTTACGCTTATGGCCAATGTGGGTCGGCCCATCGCCTCCGCCTTCAGTGGACTGGTCGAAGGGGGCGCATGCGTCCATTCGCTGGGGGAACCAAACCGGACGGACGCACTAGAATTTTCCGACGGGAAGATCATGCTCACGGATTCCAACCCACTGGCAATGAGCACGGCCGTAGGACATTTTCCAACAGATCTGGACCCATTCTTTGCCGGTCGGCAAGCGATCGTCCTAACCAATTGGACCATGATGCCCCGCGGGACGGAAATTTTTTCACAAATCTTCCAGCGGCACTTACCGGCCATCCCCCGCTCCGTGCCCATTTTTTTTGACATCGCGGATCCGGCCCGTCGGTCGGCCAACGAAATTATTGTACTGCTAAACCTTTTGACGCAATTCGCGGAAACACATTTCGTCTATCTTAGCGTGAATTTGAAGGAATTGGAGCGGATGGGTGGACTTTGGGACGATAGGCCGACCGGCCGTGCGGACTGCGCCGAAACAATGGCTAAATTGTACAAGCGTTGGCCAATCGAGTGGATTTTGCACCGGCTGGATGGGGCAGAATCCTTTGGGGCGGACGGCTGGCACGGCGCGGAGGGATTTTTTACGGCAGAACCGTACACAACCACCGGCGGCGGGGACCACTTCAACGGCGGTTTTCTTTTTGGACTTCTGGCGGGCTTGCCCAGACCTCTCGCCCTTCGCATGGGAAACGCTCTCTCAGGAGCCTACGTACGCAGCGGCAGGTCTCCAAATAGAAGCGAATTGCGGAAATTTTTGCTGACGAACTAGTGGATCCAACGGAGCTCTTCCAACCGCCATGTGCCGTCGGGGTAGCGCTGAACGAGGCCCTCCAGCAGGGCAAAAATGGGATTCGACTCGCTGCCGTCGGAGCCGTCGCCGTAGGCCCGCACAAGAAAGGTATCGCCGCGGACGGTGAGGCCATTGCCGAAAAGTTGCAGCAAATCAGCCTGACTTAAATCGCAAGGACAAAGCGCATTGGCATCTCCGGCGGCCGCTGGCCGGCCGCTGGCCCTTTCTCCGAGAGAGTCGTCGGCCGGAAGTGGTGGAAATTTGCGCAGTTCTGCCGCTTCGATAGCCCGCTGGAGTGGACCGCAGCCGGTGACTGGATTCGAGGCAGGTCCGAGGCGCCGATTGACGAATTGGGCCAGACTGGCGAACGGTCCATCGCTACGAATTTCCGCGGCAATGCACTCCGCGAGGCGGTCCAGTTCGTCGGCCGTCAACCGGCAGAGCCCCCAGGGGCTACCCTCCTGGTCTTTTTGTCCGCGGTAGCGGGGAAGGGCATAGGTTTCCGTGGCAGAATCAAAGGGCAAGGAACGGAGAAGAATTTTCCAAGCGCCAACGGAAGCGCCGTTGACATTGAAGGCGCCCCAGTTAGCCAGCAGCTGGGATGAGTTTTGCCGGGCGGCAGTACCGTCGGTTGGAGCCCAAGGTCTACAATGGGTATGGGTGGAGCCGTCTTCAAAACCGCCGATGAAGTAACTATCGAAGAGGGCGCGGTTCGCCAGGTAGGAACCGTCCAAGCGCATTTCACCGCGGATGTATTCATGCTCACTAAAATCTGCGACCGTCCAGCTTTCTCCGCGTGGCAGCAGGTATGGCGCCCAAGAGTTTCCCACGGCGTAGGTCGGGTGATAGGAAAAAGGAAAGAGATTTATGTGCTGTAAGCAGGCTATGCTGAAAAATTCACGCGGGACATCGAACAGAATGGGCTGCCCATTTTTCCCCAGAAAATCCAAATTGGCTGCGGGAGGCGAACTGTCTTCGGAAAATTCTCGGAATTCCGTATCCCAAGAGGGATAGCTGCGAAAAAACTGGTCGCTCCGCCGTAAGGAGAAAACGTGGCCGTGCTCGAATGCGCTTCGGCGAATTTGCGGTGCCCGCGGGTTATGGTCGACCAGCCAGCGCGGCGATGGGCCAGTATCTGCCCGTAAGTGTGTTCTCAGCTGGAAGATGGGATGATCATGGCCGTCCCGCGGGATGGAGCGATGGGGCAGCGGGTTTGGCCCATCTTCGTCCACAAAATCTGCAACTTCTTGGAGGATGGTGCCGTCGCCGTCCGTGAGCTGGATCGTTTGGCCGTCCCAGCGGGCCCGATTGATCAAGTCGGCAAGCCGTCCCAGCAAAATTTCCCCCGATTCCTCGGCCAAGCCCCATTGGATTTCCCAACGGCCGCCGCCCATCGGGGAAAATGTTCCCTCTAAGGCATTTCCAGCTGTAGCGACTTGCTCCCGGTCCGGGGAAAGGAGCAAAATTTGGCCGGGATTGAGAGCTGCTGCGAAGGTTCCGCGGCACAGGCAGCCGGTCCGGCTGTCCCCTAGCGGGATTTTGGCCCAATTTTTTGCTCCAATTTTGAGATTTAGCGCCGGCTTGGCGCTCAATTCCGGATTCCAGCGCTCTCCGCATTCCGCCGTTCGCCAGCAAAAACCGTAGTTATGCAATGCGATAGGAGCAGCTAGGGGGTTCCAAATGGCGAATTGTGGCCGCAGCGAAATTACAAGGACGGTACCGCCAACGACTCGCGCGGAAATGGTTAGCCAGGCGCCGCAGAGGATGGGATGGATGCCGTAGGCTGTGGGCAGCGCGTGGCCGTGGGAAAGGGCCGGTAGATCATCCAATTTATGACTACAGCCTTGTGGACCATAGAGTTGTCTGTAGAGCGGTCCGCTCGATCGGAAGGGTAGCGCGCCGTCCGTCCCCATTTCTTTCACGGCAGCCAGATAGGAAGCCAGAAGGCCGAATGTGGGCGGCGGCTGGGGAAGGTCCTCGCGAGCGGAGAAAAGAAATTCGGTCGGTTGAAAATTTCCCGGCAACAGTTTGCCGTTGAGATCCATGGGCCACTGGCCGGCCGTGGTTTGGAGCACTCCGCGGCTCGTGAATGTGATATCATGGAAATGTTCCGGGTTCAGTTGGGGCAGAAAGGCCCGCAGATCGCTAAAAGTTTGCAAATTAGTATGTTGTTCTGCAATAGCGCCCTGCTCCAGCAGCCAGCGGTCGCCAAATTCTTGGGCCACGCGAGGTTCTTTTCGTTCCGGCGGCGGCAAATTAATCCTCACCTTTGCCGCCTCATCGCCTATCCAAAAAGCCCAGTGGCCCTGTACTTTTCCGTTAGCGAGGACCGGTTCCAGAGGGCAACGGTCCGGCAGGCCCAGCTCCCCAAGCGGTGCCGCGGATGGGCCAATCCAGGACGATGGCGATGAAAAATCCTCCACTAGAGTGCTTTCGCCGGATACGAGCCAGCGGGAGAATATGGCACGGCCATCCGCTACGGACCAGAGGCCGGTCCAGTGGGAACAGCGGCCATGCGAAGCACAAACGTTAGCGGCCGCGGAAGTAACAAATCGTCCCTCCGTGGGTACGGCGGCAAGTGCGTTTAGCGCCATTTGCAGCGCCGCTCTGGCATTTTGCCGCGAAATTTCCCGCTCCGTCGCTATCCGCGTCCGCCGTCCGGTGACCGTCCAAAAGAGGTCCATGACCGATAATAAGACGCCGATCAGCACCAAAAATGCCAGCACCGCAGCAAGCGCAAATCCCCGAGAGCCTGAGAGAGAGGAGCGGGGATTGCGCGCGGAATTCATTTAAATGGAAGCTATTAGATGTCAATTAAGATTGATGCGCGGCTTTCTCCGTAGGGCCCGAATGCGCTCCATCCGTTCGGCAACGGCTCCTTCCGCACCGGCAGTCCCGGGGAAGTAAAATTGTTTCGGATTGACCATATGGCACTGCCCTGTGACGTTTTCTTCGTGGCCGTGGGCGTAGGAGTAGGCTTCCGTTCCTAGGCGCCGGGCCAAACTCTTGGGTTGATTGCGTAAAAAATCTGGCACCGGTTGGATGGCTTTCGTACGGATTTCCTCCTGGGCGCTACTAAAAGCTGCGTAAGCGCTGTTACTTTTTTGCGCCGTAGCCATATAGACAGTGCCGTGGGCCAGATTAATGGCACATTCGGGCATACCGACCGTCTCGCAGCTGCCGTAGCAGGCAGTGGCGATGGGCAGAGCCTGCGGGTCCGCCATTCCAACGTCTTCGGAGGCAAAAATCACCAACCGTCTGCCGATGAATCGCGGGTCCTCGCCGCCCTCCAACATTTTGGCGAGCCAGTAGAGCGCCGCATCCGGATCGCAGCCGCGCATGCTCTTGATGTATGCCGAGATGGTGGCATGGTGCTCCGATTCGTCTCGATCGTAGCGCAGGTGCCGCTCTTTCCCGAAGGCTTTCCAGTCGGCGATTGTGATGTGGGCACCGACAGGGGAGGCCATTACGAGCGTCTCCAAGGCATTGAGGGCACGGCGCAGGTCCCCATCGCAGGTTTCGGCCAGGGCATTCAGCACTTCTTCCTCTGCGCCGCAGCCGCTAGCTCCTAAGCCTCGCTCCTCATCCCCCAAAGCTGTGCGCAGATAGCACTGTACCTGCTCCGCCGTGAGGGGTTCCAACTGAAAAAGGTGACTGCGGCTGAGGAGGGGCGAAATGACGTAAACGGTAGGGGTGTGCGTCGTTGCGCCGATAAGACGTACGGTGCCGCGCTCCACGTCCGGCAGCAGTGAGTCCTGCTGTGCCCGGTTGAAGCGGTGAATTTCGTCGATGAAGAGGATAGGCGGGGATGGGGCCCGGCGGGCGCTTTGTAGCGCACCGCGCAGCTCGGCCACATTGGACAGCACTGCGTTCAAGCGGACGAGCGTGCTGCCCGTTTCCGCTGCAATGGCTTCCGCCAGAGAAGTTTTTCCGCAGCCCGGTGGACCAAAAAAGAGCAAGTTGCCAAAGGAATTCTGTCTAACTAGGCGCGGAAGAAGGCAGTTAGGCCCCAAGATGTGTTCCTGGCCAATAACTTCACCGAGCGTCCTGGGCCGCATGCGGACGGCAAGGGGCGCCCGCGGCCGGTGCGTCGGCGACCCCGTCCCATCGACTTGACCCGCAACTGCGCCATCGGACCAAAGTTCTCCCTGGAGACCGGCCACAGGGTATAGCAGCTAAACCCTGCCTCTTTTGCAAATGCGAAATCGCGGTATCCATCAAAGGTCCGCATGAAACGATTTTTTCATAAAAGGAGTCCGTTGACCGATCACATAGGAGGAGTAATTCCCATCCCGAAATGGCTGAAGATGGGAAATGGTCCACCGTCGCTGCGCTCCTGTTGGAGTGGTACGGCCGCACGGCACGGGTTCTTCCCTGGCGTGAACGGCGTAGTCTCTATGGCACTGTGCTGTCAGAATTTATGCTGCGACAGACTCGCGTAGCGGCCGCCATCCCCTACTATTTGCGCTGGATGGAGCGATTTCCCGATTTCCGCTCGGTAGCGGAGGCGGACGAGGGGGAACTGCTCTGCCTCTGGTCCGGCTTGGGCTACTACGGCCGCGTGCGGCAGCTGAAGCAGCTCTGCACGGCTCTCTGCGACAGGCGATCTCCGCCCGCCGCGCCGTCCGAGTGGCAAAAATTTCCGGGCGTGGGGCCCTACTGCGCTGCCGCCATAGCTGCTATCGGGCAGAACTACGACGTCGTTGCCCTTGACGCCAATGGTCTGCGCATCCTTTGTCGGCTCAGCGGTCTGGGACCATTCTCTTCCAGGTCTGCCGCAGAGAGGGCGCTCCGTCCGTCTGCTGACGCCCTCGCCCTTTCCGGCCGCTGCGGACCTATCAGTGAGGCACTTATGGATTTAGGCAATGGCCATTGCCGAGCCGGTAGGCCCGATTGCGTCGCCTGTCCCCTTCGGGATCACTGTGCCGTAGTGCAAAGGAACTTGGTGCCGGAAAATTTTTCCAAATTCTCCACCCCAAGGAGCCGCCGGGAGGAACGGCGCCGGCTCTGGCTGCAGGACGGTCGCGGCCTCTGGCTGGCGGTCGGCAGCGGCAGTCGGCTGGCGGGTCTCTACGAACTGCCGACCCTTCCCGCCGGCACAGGAGCGGGACCGGTCCTGCGGACCATTCGGCGTCGGATCTCTTCGACCGATTACGTGGAACCGGTCCATGGCGCCGATGGCCGACTGGAAGAGCTGCTCGTCGCCCTCCGCTCCGACGGCCAAGAGGTACAACTCTTTTCTTTAGACGAGTTGGAACGATTGCCCATCAGCGGTCCCCACGGCCGCTGCATAGCGGACATTCTGGCAAATGGCTGATATTTCTAGAAAAATGTCTGTAGTGCCGTTCTTCTTAGCGCACCAGTTGGCCACTAATGGGAGATCTCTATTGACCCGATCGGGCCCCACCGCATTTCGACATTATGGCGGGCGGGACGGACGGAAGGCGAGAAGGAATCGCTAAAATTTTGAAGGAAATTAATGGGCACTATGGGGAAGGTTCCCTCATGCGGTTGGGGGACGCGGCGCACATGGCCGTTGAGGTCCTTTCCACCGGCTCGATGGCCATCGACCGGGCGCTAGGGGTGGGCGGATTGCCGCGGGGCCGCATTTGCGAAATTTTTGGCCCGGAATCTTCCGGAAAGACAACTTTTTGCCTGAGCTGCATAGCTTCTGTTCAAAAAAGTGGCGGAACGGCGGCCTTCGTCGACGTGGAGCATGCGCTGGACCCTTCCTACGCCCGCACAGTCGGCGTCCAATTGGAGGATCTGCTCGTTTCTCAGCCGGAGAGCGGGGAAATGGCCCTGCGGATCGCAGAGAACCTGCTGCGCTCTGGCGCCGTCGACCTGGTGGTGGTGGATTCCGTTGCTGCGCTAGCTACGCGTGTGGAACTGGATGGACAACTGGGAGATGTAGTGGTCGGCGCGCAGGCGCGGCTCATGGGGCAGGCCATGCGGCGACTTACCGCCGCAACCGCCAAAAGTCGGGCCGTCTGCCTCTTTACTAACCAGATCCGTATGAAAATTGGAACCGCCTATGGCAATCCAGAAACTACGCCCGGCGGCAATTCGCTCAAATTTGCCGCCTCCCTCCGGCTGGATATCCGCCGGATCGGAGTTATCAAAGACAGCGACGGCCATCCCATCGGCAGCCGAACCCGCCTGAAAGTAGTTAAAAACAAGGTGGCCTGTCCGTTCGTAGAGTGCGAATTCGACATCCTCTTCGCCGAAGGCATCTCCTCCTGGGGCTCTCTACTGGAAGCCGGCCTGACTGCTGGACTTTTGCAGCAGCGGGGACCGTGGATTTCCTTTGGCGAAAAATTGTTAGGTCAGGGCCGGCAGGCGGCGAAGGACTTCCTGAGGGCTAACGGTACCGTAGCGGCAGAATTGGAAGATGCTCTGCGACAAAAACCCGTCCCGGTGCCCGCCTAAAATCGGCCTTTCATAGGGCAAAGTTAGACCTCTCCCAAAATTTTGCCGATGGCAGCCAATTGAGCTCCCAGGCCGGCATCGACACTGCCCAACTCCGTGTCGATGGTGCAGGAATCTTTTTCGAGACGGCCGTCCGCGATCACCTCCATGGGCGGCTGAGGATCCTCCCCTTCCCCCTTCGCGCGGTCCGTCTTCCCTATGGCCTTCCGTGCTCCTTCCGCCTGGTCCGGGTGCACGCGCACCACCACCCGCTTTCGATTTCGCACCACGGCTAGAGCAGTGTGCACAATTCGACGGATCCGCTCCTCGTCATCTATTTCACCGATGATGCGACGGATGGAGCGCGTGATGATATTGCAGACCGTTTCTTCGAGAACGACCTGGCAGGAAGCCTCCCTTTTTGCCAATTCCACAAGCCGGACAGCCATTTCGCTCTGACCCTCGACCATTCCCGCGTCATAGCCTTTTCTTCGTTCATCCTCGTAGGCCCCCTTTGCCTTCGTGGCCAGCTGCTCTGCCTCCCCGTGGGCCCGGGCGACTATTTCTTGGGCCTGTTCTTTGGCCCGGGCAATCGCTGCCCGAGCTGCCTCTTCCGCTTCGGCGATGAGATTCAGCGACCCGCGAACCGCTAGAAATTCTTCCGCTCGCAAGATCCGCTTACCGGGCACGATGGCCACCGCCCGCTTTTCGTTTAAAACCCAAATCACGGCGTTGCCCCCTCCAGTCGGCCGCGGAGGCGATCCACCAGCTCCCAAACCCTTTCCAGAGGCCCTTCCCGATCTGCTAGCGACTCTTTCGCCCAGTCTCCCCGGGACGGAAATTTTAATAAAAATCGATGTTTCAGGTCGCCAGCCAGACCGTTAAGACAGGCCATCAGACACCAGCGGCCCGTCGCCACTACCCGCTTCGGCAGACTAAGCATTTCAAAGCCTTCCCGCGGCAACCCGGCGAGGAGAGAATGAAAAAAAAGCGATTTGCGGAGAGCAAAGGCGTAGGCTCTTTCACCAATGGCGGCGAGGAGTGCCTCCCGTTCCCCCTTTCGGACCGTCCTTTGAACGTCCTCGGCCCAGTAGAGGGCACCGGCCAGGCGGCTGAGTCGGCCCACGGTAGCGCAGTCGACAAAAATTAACCGCTGCCTCGGCAGCAGCTCCGGCCCACAATCGCTGAGCCCATCCAGGTGAAAGCGCGCCAAAAGCAATCTGTTGAGTTGCAGCCAGCCGCGCCTAGTCGCAGCGATGGTCTCCAGGGCATTCGGATCGATAGACAGCTCCGCAAGCCGAGAGCGGTGGACGTAGACGGCCGGCTCATAGAGGAAGCGCAGCAGACGGACATGCTCCTCCGCCCGATCGTCGTCTCCCCACACTGCGCGCCACTGTTCCAAGGCCGACTTAGTCTTCTTCATCGGAAAAATCTCCCTCCGTCGGCTTGCCTTCACTGGCTGCTATCTTCTTCTCATCCGGCACCTCTTCCTCTTTGGTTTCCTCCTCTTCTTCTTCTTTTTCCTTCGTCCCTTCACTTCCTTTCACCTTCTGCTTTTCTTCTCGCCGCACGGCTAGATAGTCCAAGAGCACCTTCGTTGCCGCGCCGCCCCCCGCGGCGGCAGCGGCGGCAATGACTAGCAGAAAACCCCAGAATGCCCACAGAGAAGCACGAGTCATGCGGATAGAGAGCACATTTATCAGCTGCGTATCGGGAATCATTTCGTCGGAGAGGAGCGGCGTGGGGAACAGAGCAACGGACACCTTATCGCTGCTAAGTCCTTCAATGCTATTGGCTACTAGGAGTTTTATGTCGCGAATGGAATCTTCAATGCTGGAGCCGGTCCGGTAGGCCACGAAAACGGCCGCCGAAGAGGGTGAGGTCGCTGTCGTATAGGGATTATTTTCCGGCAAAACGATATTCACCCGCGCCGTCACCACGCCGGAGATGTGACTGATATTTTCCGCCAAATTTTCCGAAAGGGCGTACATGAAGCGGGCTCGCTCCTCCGTCGGAGAAGATACCAGTCCGGACTTTTGAAATACCTTCCCTAAGGTATTGAACTGGTCCTTAGGATAGCCATAGTTGCTCAGGATATCCACGGCCGTAGCGAACTGGTTACCGGCGATAGTCACCGTCCAAGTTCCTTCGACCCCAGTCACCTTTCCCACGGATATGTTCCGCGCGCGCAGGAGTGAGATTATTTCATTGGCCTGACGCTCGGGAACGTTCGCGTAGAGCGTCATCTTCCCGCAGCCGCCGAGGAACGGAAGAATGCCAAGGAGGGACAGGGCAAAAAGTCTTCTGGCGCGAAACATGTGCTTCCTCTAGGAGATTGAGTCTAGGGGCCGGGGAGGCGCTGTCAAAGGATTTTTATTGCCATTCTACGCGCCACCGGCGATTCGCCTGGTCGGGATGACTGGATTTGAACCAGCGACTTCTACGTCCCGAACGTAGCGCTCTAGCCAGACTGAGCTACATCCCGCCGCCGATGGGGTTGCAGGGATCGTTGCGCTACGCAAGGGGAAAGTGTGAAATGCAACGGCCGGCCTAACCTTCGGCCCTAGCCGCGCCATCCGCTCCCGGCGGACGGGGTTCCACTCCGTCAGGCCTCACTAGACGGCGCGTTCTTGCCTTTTACCTTCTGGGCTTTCGCCAATTGAACGCATGAAAACAAACCGACCGCCGTGAGACCCTTGTTCGCATAGACTCAACCGCTTGAATTCACCGAGTTGGGAACATTTTTAAGATGCGGAAAATGAAGCAAAAAACGCTTTAGTCGGCAGACCTGTCGATCACCAGGCGTGAAGCACTTGCTTGCAAATACTCGTTCGGATCGTCCTTTGTCTTCGAGATAAAAACTCGATGGAATATTCACTCGTTCGCATCTTTCCCGTAGCCATCTAGCAATTGCACTCCCACTTTTGTCAATTGCGCGGCAAGAGAATCATGGGAAGAAGCGAGAGAACCCACCGGCCATGGTGCCATTGCAGCAAAAAAACTGAAAAACGCAAATAGCCATTTCAGAACACACTTTGCAGATTACGCCGCAATGGCTGGCTTGACGCAGCGCCTATTTGAGTGAGGTTTTGCGATTTACATTAGAGCGGCCCTGTCCGGTCCGCTAGAAAGCTTGCACAGGTGCTCTCTTTCGTTATAATTGGCGTATGTCGGGTGTGTCATTCGTCCCAAGCAGTCGTGGGGAAATCCTTACTCCGTCACCGCCCAGCCCAACACGGACTGCGCCGACCGTCAGTCCATCGAATTGCGCGCAACACGTTAGCACGCAACCTCATACAACAATGTGGAACTGCCTTCTCGCCTTCGCCGTCGGATGTTTGTCCGTTGGCATCCCTCTTCTAATATTCCTGCCGACCTTTCCGCTATCGCTATTGCTCATCATGCTAGGCATAGTATTTGGCCTCTCAGGACTCGCTGCTAAGATAGAAACATGCATTAACCCTCCCTTCCCTGAGCAAAATTCTTGGATCTATCGCCATCCACAAACTTCGTTTTATACAGACCGCTATGACGATGAAGATCCGAACGAGAGCGATGGCAGTGGCGAGGAGAGTGTTGAGGTCCAAGATCCCGAACCCGCTCCCGAACCCGCTCCCGAACCCGCTTCCGAATCCGCTTCCGAACCTGATCCCGAACCCGAACCCGAACCTGATGCCGATGACTAATCTCCAGCACGTAGCGCGCGAAAGAGATCTCCAGCACTCAGTTTAATGGCCAACGTTTTCCGCATTTACTTTTGAGCGTGGGCCGCATAGAATGTGCCCCGTGGGTCCTGTCGGTCCTGTCGGTCCTGTCGGTCCTTTTGGATGTCGTTTCGGGCCATCGGAGAAAGTCCGTACTCACTTCGTTTCGCTTTATGCGAATTCCCCGTCAGATAACAAATTCCTTGCGGACATAGTAAATGAGTGCGACGTAAAGCTCAATTCCATCTTTTTTTGCCTTAATGTGGCGCAGGTGGCGCGAAACTCCGGCCTTGATTGGTTGGTTTCCGTGGGGGCGTTTTTTTGCATGCTTCTTTCCGGAGTTAGCAGCGGCCAGTCCCTTAAAAATTGGCTGTCCCAAGACAGCGAGCAAGGCGAAGAGGAGGCGATTGAATTAGACGAAACTGCAATAGAATTTCCAAATGAAGATGCCAATAGACCGGAGCTTTCGCCTTCCCCCTCCGTAGAGCCTCAATCTCTCGGCTCCGATAAATTAGAACCTTCCTTTCGTAGCCATAAAGATGATGAAGCAGCCTGGCACGCAGCGGAAGCGGCTAGGGCTGCCGAAACGGAAAACGCCGGCAGGCGACTCGATGACACATGGGCTGCACTGCTAGAATTATTGTCAAATGCTAAAATTGATCCGCTTGACCTAAGCAAATGCACAGAGGACATACTGGAACTACGCAAGAAGGCGCCCTCCTGGAGGCCTAAACGGTTCGCCCCGTCGTCTAGCGAGCCGGAAGATTTGTTCACAAAATTTCTATTTTCTGCCGATCCAGCTGTCTTGGCCATTAGTGAAAAATTTATAGTTCAGTTTCCAGAAATGTTCAGAGATCTTAGCATCGCGGGGTACGGTAAAGATCTGGTGAATAAAATATTGCAAGTGTGTATCGCAAACTTAGAAGATAGGGAAAACATTCCAACCCCACTAAGGAGTATTTTCTACGATTCTATCGCCGTACCTGCCCAAAATGCCGCGAATCCCGGTCCAACGGGCACTAGCGATCAATCCCTGATATTTGCTCTGCTTATTTCGAAAAACAAAGTGCTTAGAGATCTTGCCATAGACTTAATGCCGATGGAGATGGCAAAGGCTAATATTAGATTCATTGCCGGCATAATAAAAGAACATAAAAATGCAGATCTGATTGCCAGCATCGCGATATACTTTGCCGGGAATGCCGATAAAATTTTGCCGGGCAATGCCGCAGGTAATTTCTTTTCAGATGATGAGCGCTTTTTCGTCGAGGAATTATTTCGAGCCTGTGGGAATTTAGGCGCGCGGGGCATTGAAATCATAGCGGCATTTACGGAACGTATTCAATTACATGCTGGTAATTCCGTCGATAACGATGGAAATAACAACGGCGCCGCATACATAGATAGCTTTCGCAAGCTTCTTAACGATGGATGTCTTCTGTCAATAGCCTCCGCTCTTTGCGGGGAGGAACTGAGCGGCGAAGAGAGAGAGAAATTTATTCTCGCCAGGGAAAATTTTATCGCCTCTTGGAACAGAGAACTCTCCGATGTGAGACTTATAAATGGAGAAGTGCGAAAAGTAAGTTTGACATTACCTACTATTCCCGATCCTGTTGTGCTTTCGCAGATCGACAAAAACATAGATGATATTTCCGCATGTTCGAACTTGGATCTTCCATTTCTGTTGGAAGCATTTAATGATGCCTGGCTGGAATCGGAAGATCGACTGACTCGCACCTATGCGCTCATGGCAATGAAAAGATTGAAAAAGCCGCCTCTGCGACTTCTTTACCCGTTCATGGATTGTCCCGACGCGGAAATTGTTCGCCATGTTGGATTGGAAATTTCCCGCGATTGGTCTATATTTTCAGCCGATCTACTCGATGGAAATGACAGTATTTCTCGACCGGCATGGGCAGCGCTCAACAAGATTGCCGCCGGAAATCTGCACGAGGGAGAGATCTCAGAATGCCTTCAGGGAAAATTCATAACAACAATTGTTACTATGAGAGAAGAGCGAAATATAGCGCGGCTTCTGTCGTTTCTTTCTAAAATACCAGAAAAAGAAAAAAAAGAAGCTTTTGAAAATTTAAGTAGTTTTTTTACGAAAAATGACGCTTCTCTTAAAGCGTTTCTGTCTATCCTAGAAGAATTTCATGCCACTACAAAAGCTAAAACTTTGGTCCCTGAATGGAATAGAGCGGTGAAAAAGTATCTGGGAGCCAATTCACCATTAGCAGTTAGAGACAAAAAGCTATTCGAAGCGGGGGGCACGTTAGGCAATCTTTTCGACAAGCTGAGAAAATCACCCGGGCGGCCAAGCGAATGGGCGGCCGGCCAGTAGGTGCAGGTGCAGATGGGGAACGGATTGGCCCGCCGATTCACCGCTGTTGGCGACCAGGCGAAAATTGCCATCCGGCGAATAGTTTTGGGCCATTTTTCGGACCACGACCAGCAGGTGACCCAACAGCTCGCCATCCCCGTCCTGCGCTTCCGCCAGACTCTTCAGCGGCCTCAGCGGAATGATCAGCAGGTGTACCGGCGCCTGTGGAGCGATATCCTTGATTACAAAGCATCTTTCATCCCGGTAGAGAATTTCGGCCGGGATTTCTCCTGCGGCGATTTTTTCAAATAGTGTCCCCATGGCCTTCCCCTATCTGCCGCTGGAATTCTTCCAGGTCGGCGAACGTCCTGTGCACGGAAAGATAGCGCACATAGGCAAGCTTGTCGAAGCGCTGCAGGCAGCGGAGCACTTCTTCGCCGATTTTTTCGGAGCTGAGGCACTTCGACTTTTCTTTGAATAAATTTTGTAGAATCACCTCCACGAGCGCTTCCACCTCCTCCCGCCGCCGGTTGCCCTTTTTCAGAGCGCATTGGACGCTGGTACTAATCTTCTGCCGGTCAAATTCTTCCACTTTGCCGCTCCGCTTTAGAACAGAAATCTCCTCCCGGACGGGCCGTTCTACCGTTGAAAAGCGGAAGCCGCAGGAGGAACACTGGCGGCGCCTCTTGACGGTTTGGGGCTCCGGCATGCGCGTGTCCAGTACGCGCGTGTCCTCATGCTGGCACCGCGGGCAGCGCATTTCCTTCTTCCTCGATGGGTGGAAATAGTATGGCTCGCTCGCCGGTTTTCCGCCCGGCTGGAGCATTATCCCAGGCCAGCGTCCGCCAGTCGCCGGTCCGTTCCACGCCCAGCTGGGCCAATATCCTTTCCGCGGCTGCCGGCATTGCTGGAAATAGCAGCTCCGCACTGATGCGGAGGCATTCCGCTCCAGCCCCCAGGCAGATTTGTAAAAAAATTTGCTCCTCCGATCCGCCCTTGGCCAGCTTCCACGGCTCGCGGCGCTCCAGGTAGCGATTGGTAGCTCGAATTAGGGAAAGGACCTCTTCCAACGCCCCGGCGAAATCGTAGGCGCTGCAGCGTTTTCGAACATTTGCTATGCTTCTTTCTGCGAGGATTTTCAGATCTTTTTCCGAATCGCCTTGAATTTCCGGCGGAGGGATATTTCCCCCACAGTAGCGGTTCATCATGCTCACCAGTCGGCTCAGCAAGTTGCCCAAATCGTTGGCCAGGTCCGACCGGTAGCGGGCAACGAAAAGCTCGTGGCTAAAATTACTATCCTGTCCCACATTCATTTCGCGAAGAACAAAATAACGAAATGCATCGGGGCCGTAGGCGGCGGCGTAGTCCATGGGGCGAACCGCATTGCCTTCGCTTTTGGACATCTTGGCACCTCCCCGGGCCAGCCACCAGCCGTGCACCAGCAGGTGCCGGGGGGGAGGCAATCCAACGGCATGTAACATGATGGGCCAGTAGACGGCATGGGCCGGTGCGAGGATATCCTTCCCGATCACGTGCATGTCGGCTGGCCAGAAATTTACAAAGCTTTCCGTGCCGTAGCCGACGGCGGAAATGTAGTTGATGAGGGCGTCGAACCAGACGTAGGTGACGTAGTCGCCGTCGAAGGGCAGTTCGATGCCCCAGCGGAGACGGGACTTAGGGCGAGAAATGCAGAGATCGTTGAGCGGCTCCTTGAGGAATTCCAACACCTGCTTCTGCCGGTAGGCCGGGTAGATGAAGTCACTATTTTTTTGGAGAAAATCAACCAGCCAGTCCTGATATTTGCCCAGCCGAAAGAAGTAGTTCTCCTCCCGCAGTTCGACCACCTCGCCGAAGTCCTCGGGCCATTGGCCGCCTACTCGATCCTTCTCCTGGACGAACCGCTCCGCCCGGACGCTATAGAGCCCACAGTAGGCCGTCCTATAGATCTCTCCCTTTTCGCTAAGCAACTGCAAAATGTTCCGTACGACTTTTTTGTGCCGCAATTCCGTGGTCCGAACGTAGTCGTCGTAGGCGACCTCCATGTGGCCGCACATGCCTTTAAACTCTTCCGCAGTGGCGTCGCAGAGAAATTGCGGATCCTGCCCGAGCCGCTCCGCCGTTTCCTGTACTTTCTGCCCGTGTTCGTCCAAGCCCGTAAGAAAATGGCAAGGCACGCCCTCCAAGCGCTTTGCACGTACGATGGCGTCCGCCAAAATTTTCTCGTAGGCGTGGCCCAAGTGGGGACTGCCGTTGGCGTAATCGATGGCTGTGGTGAGGTAGAAGCACTTCACGGCTCCCACCGTCTATCGACGCCCCAACTGGTGGCAAGGCGTTTGTGCCTCGCCGCCCGAAACGGCTGCCGGCCCCGTCGGAGACTCCGATGGCGGGAAAGGCAAATATCAATAAAACGGACTTGCGGCCGTGAAATTACCTCCCACGGGCCTTTACTCTATCACGGTTACGCCCGCTAGCGCGAGCGGCAGCCAATTGGCACGACCAAAGGACACGGAACCGCCGGATCCATCCGTGGCTCCAAATTTTTCTGTTGCGAGGAAATTTCCGCCGTACGAGCTCTCTGACTTGAGGCGACGGTGTGCGAGAAAAGAGTCATGCACCCACGACATTTTTTCTTGGAACCGCGTGATCTGTTCTTCCGTCAGGCCAGCATCTCGTAGATGCTGTGCTAAATTTGCTGGTACTTTGTGCAACCCGTCAATCGCGGCCCATATTTCATCGCAGACCGCCGGTGGTATGCCACCGTTCAGTGCGGCCAAAGTTCTTTTCCTTGGCTTAGAACAAGAAAAGGCGTTGGTGAAGTTCGTCCATACCAGACCTGCGCTAGCCCCCGGCTTAGTGCCATCGTCAAAGTAAAAATCCTGAAGCTGTAAATCGACGGCACCGACCATGGCAGCCACAATTTGGGCCCACGTCGCCATTCGACGGAAATCGGCGTTAGCGGCTAGCGTCCTCCTATCTGCATCGCTGGAAAAGTCGTCAACACATTTGGTACTTGGAGGAAGAGATGCCATAAAGCCGGGAACGCCGTCGAGCACGCAAGGAGACACTCGATTGCCCATATTTGAAGGATAGCCGTCGAAGCCCTTCGGATCGCCGGGGAATCTTGCAGCGCCGGGGACCGTGAGCAGCTGATCCAGGGCAATCATGGCAAGATGGGCCGCTAATTCTTGCCCCAGGTAGCTATGGGGCGGTGGCCTGTCGAGCGGGAACATGGGGCGGAATAAATATTTATGACCATCAGGTAGCGCAATTTCCGTAAAAGATTGCGGGTCAAGTTTTTCTAAATCGGCTACGGCGTGATCTGTTTCCATGACGCTCATGTCGATTCTCGCGTACGCAAAGATGGCCAGAGCCTGCAGGTCGTGGAGAAACTTCCAGTGCTCCCGCCTCTTATCTGGCGTGGAGGCATCCGGCTCCTTTTGACAAGCTTCGGATTTGTCCCGTAGGAAACATAGCACACCCGTAGCGGGGTGGAAGCGATGCTCCCTCGTCCATTCCAATGCACTTTTGTCAGGAGGTAAACTATCAGGCTTTTCCTTGCAAAGCTTACGCAGCCATCTACGCAGGCCATTCTCCTCGAACGTGGTCAATTTCCCGCTGCCGACGAGCCGGTCCACGCTATCTACGACCACCGGCGGCATGGGAAAAGTGACCGAAGTTTTTCCGGCGGACCCGCTTGAGCTTGAACTGTCAGCTCCCTTCGTATCCGGTTCCGTCTCATCGCCTGCCCGCACCGCCAGAGATTTCTCACAGGTTTCACTCCACCAGCTTAAACAGGACTCCGTGCGCATCCAGCCGCCAAAAACGACCTTAAGGAAGGCAATGAAACGGTTTCCAGCAAACCCGCCCGCCACAATCAGGCCCAGATAGGTCCAAAAGTCAAGCCTCGCAACTGCGGACCGGTAATCGCCATTTGCCGGAACTGCCGTTGGACCTTTGACAGAACATTCCCGCCAATAGGCGGCTAGCCTTCCCTTGCCAGGAGACGCCACACCAGATGCTTCTCCGCCACTCATGGTAATTGGTATGGGTTATCCGTTAATAGGAAAATCTTTTTTGTCAATGACAAACTGCGCTGGGCATTTCTTTGCGACTGACGAATTTTCTGGCACGCGGTCCATTTCTGGCAGCGCTTTCGCAACGGGAAGTAGGTGAGTATGAAGGTGCCGGTGTGCGCAAAGATGATTAATTTTTGTTAGTGGAGACTCTCACAGATTTTGCGGAGAGCCTCGCGGCGCCCCGATGAGGAGGTCGACGGAGAGGTGAGTGACTGAAGCAGGTTCGTGTAGTTCAACGCTCGAAGAGCTCCATCGCCTTTCGATTTTTCTTGCGGGTACGGAAAGCGTAGGTGCGCCTGCTATCCAGGCCATCGAGAAGGCTTCCGCACTGGTCAATGCGAACTGGAATACGCAAACGAGCGATCGGCTTCTTAGCAGTTTTCGCTCCCCCGGGGGGGTACCATGTTTTTCTTCGGCGGGCGATCAAGCGAATGCCACGACGGCTGAGCTTCAGCCGCTTCCTCAAATGGACTAGGCGGGACCGCCCTTGGGAAGAATGGGTGCAAGAATTTTCCGTTCAGTGTAAACTTTTTCATCATAGATGCCATGTAAAAATTTGGCCCGGGCACCGCAAAGGGAGGCGCTCTAAATTAGGACCTGGGTTACGGAAAACGCGGGGGTAGATTTGCACATCTTTGGCCTAATGGGCTAGGCGAAACGGCGAAGGGCCTTGACTCGCAGCCGGCCGCCGCCATCCGTTGCCATGTGCGAGAGCCATTGCCCGATGGTGTAACGGTAGCACACTGGATTTTGGTTCCATTTGTTCAGGTTCGAATCCTGGTCGGGCAGCCGTAAATGGCATTTAGGCCGTCAAATTTCGAGCCTCGCCGAATGCCCAGGTGCCCGTTCAAACTTCGGAAGAAGAAAATGAACTCCGGCCGTAGGCGCTAGAATTCGTAGCATGCTCGTAGGGAGCCGCTTACGCTCTTCTGCCGGCCGGCGGAGCCGTGGAGGGAGAGGTCGATGGCGGCGGCGGCGCTGGGCCGGTAGGAGAGGCCCAGCTCGCCGGCCGTGG
>JAIRMB010000068.1 GCA_031258995.1 Puniceicoccales bacterium | reverse complement strand
AGGAGACCGTCGTCTTTTCCGCCATCGCCATTGGATCCCATGACTCCATCCCATTGGGGCCGGCATCGGACTTAGCGAGCACAAAAGATGGAGCAAATGCCAATAGTCTTTAGAAATTTCTCAAACGGTCGCCGCGACTTTCCCCAGAGGAGCAGTTCCTTTCCATTGACAAATTCGAATATGCGAGTAAACTCCCCCCGTGACAGCTGAGTCAGTACTGCCCGCCGGGCGACAGTCGCAATCGGGGCCCTCCGGGAGGGCGGGCGCCGCACCGATTTCCAGGACGCCGATGGAACCGGCAGAACCTACTCCGCCATTCCGCGCAAATGCAGACGATCCGGAAATTCTTAAGCGGGCACTATCGCAGAAGGATGTTTTAAATCCGGAGGACGGACCGCAGGTGCAACAGTGGCAGGATCAGGGCCTGGTCGTCATCAAGGGATAGGGCGGTGGACATAAAAAAAATGCGCACAATTCGCACAACAAAGTGCGATAATCCGTTCGCCTCGGCCCGGACGCCCTGGGAGGTGGAACAGATGCGGGAGCGCATCGTTAAACATCTGGAGTGCATGCTGGCGCGAGAGCCTCACACGGCGGAATTACGGGATTGGTGGCAGGCGAACGTTTACACTCTACGCGATAGAATTTTGGAGCGCCTTATCGCAACCCAGCGGGCGCAGCACAACGCCAAGTGCCGCCGTGTCTACTATTTTTCCATGGAGTACCTCATGGGCAGGCTCTTGCGGGACAGCCTGAATAATTGCGGACTTTTCGAACTTAATAGGGAGGCGCTTCGGCAGCTAGGCATTTCTTTCGAAGAAATGGAACGGATAGAACCGGACATGGGCCTGGGGAACGGCGGGCTCGGTCGGCTGGCGGCCTGTTTTCTGGATTCCCTAGCTACCCATAACTATCCGGCCGTCGGCTACGGCATCCACTACGAATTCGGCATGTTTCGCCAGGAATTTCGCGGCCATAGGCAGGTCGAACTGGCGGACAACTGGCTGGCCTACGGGAACCCTTGGCAAATCCTAAGGGCGGAAAATGTGCAGGAGGTGCGCCTCTACGGTTCCGTGGAATATCGCCACGACGACTCCGGCAGCTATCGGCCCCGCTGGGTGGGCGGGGCGCTCCTGCGCGGATTTCCCTGGGACATCCCCATCGTGGGCTATGGCGCGGAGACGGTAAATTTTCTCCGCCTCTGGGAGGCGCGGGCCACCTGCGACCTCGATTTCGATGACTTTAGCCGAGGAAACTTCCACGAGGCGGTGGATGCGAAGGTGCAGAGCGAAACGGTGACGAAGGTTCTCTACCCAAACGATTCAACCACCAACGGAAAAGCCCTCCGACTCATCCAGCAGTACTTTTTGGTGAGCTGCTCGCTCCGGGACATCATCCGCCGCCACCGTAATTCTGGCGCCGACTGGGACCAGTTTGCCGAAAAGGTCTGCGTGCAACTCAATGACACGCATCCCACCATCGCCATCGTGGAACTGCTGCGCATTTTGGTAGATGAAGAAGCCTTGGACTGGTGCCAGGCCTGGGGGATTGTAACGAAAACTTTCGCCTACACAAATCATACTTTGCTGCCGGAGGCGCTTGAAAAGTGGTCCGTTGCCCTCTTCGAGCAAATTTTGCCGCGCCATCTGCAACTCATTTACGAGATTAATCGCCGCTTCTTGGAAGAAGTTGCCGCCCGCTATCCGGGGGACTTGGAATCGCTGCGGGAGCTATCCCTCATCGAAGAGGGGCCCGTTCGCTACGTGCGCATGGGCAACCTGGCCGTAGTAGGCAGCTTTTCCGTCAATGGCGTAGCCGCCATGCATTCGGAGCTGGTGAAAGCGACCCTCTTTCCCCGCTTCTGTGCGCTCACGGCGGAAAAATTTCGGAACGTCACCAATGGCGTCACGCCGCGCCGCTGGATCAATTCCGCAAACCCCCGCCTCGCCGCGCTGCTCAATGGCGCCATCGGCTACGACTGGATCACGGACTTGGAGCAGCTGCGGAAGCTGGAGCCCTTCGCCAATGACCTGGAATTCCGGAACGACTTCGCACGGGCGAAGTTGCAGAATAAAATAGACCTGGCCAACTACATCAAAGCCCTCTGTGGGGTTTCCGTGGATCCTCGCTCTCTTTTTGATGTGCAAGTTAAACGCATTCACGAATATAAACGGCAGCATCTCAAGCTACTGCACATTTTAACGCACTACCGCAGGCTCCTCGACGGGACGGCCAAAAGCGGGGCACCGTGCACCTTCCTATTCGGTGGCAAGGCGGCCCCCGGCTACGCCATGGCCAAACACATTATCCATGCCATCAATTTGGTGGCCGATTTGATCAACGGCGACGGCCGCCTGTCGGACCGCATGCGGGTCGTCTTCCTTCCCAACTACGAAGTCTCCTCTGCCATGGCCATCGTCCCCGCGGCAGACCTCTCCGAGCAAATTTCCACGGCCGGCATGGAGGCGTCCGGTACGGGCAATATGAAACTGGCCCTCAACGGCGCCCTCACGGTCGGCACCTTGGACGGGGCCAACGTGGAGATACTGGAAGAGGTGGGTGAAAATAACATTTTCATTTTTGGCTACCGGGCGGAGCAGCTGGAAAAAATGCGTCGGGAGGGTTATGACCCGCGCAGCTTCTACGAGAACGACGGCGAACTGAAGGAGCTGCTGGACTGGATGCGCTCCGATGCCTTCGACCGGCCGGGCGAGTTCAATCCGATCCGCCACATCGCCGATGGACTCCTCAACGGTGGAGACCGCTACTTTCTCCTGGCCGACTACCGCAGCTACGTGGACGCTCAGGACCTCATCGCCGATTACTACGCCAATCCGGAGCTTTGGTACTCCATGGCCATCATCAACGTGGCCCGCATGGGGAAATTCTCCAGCGACCGCGCCATCCAGGAATACGCCCGGGACATCTGGAAAATTAAACCGCTCCGGCAGGGATGAAAATCGCTGAAAATGGGCCACATGGCTGCCTACCGCTCTCCAAGGGCTTAAAATTCTTCTTCACATACGCCGATCATAGGATTAATTGTAATCTTTACTATGGGCGACACGTCCACAGACGCAACTCCGCCTCAAGCTCCCATTGCCCACCAGTGCGGAGAAGAATCCGATGCCCGCAACAAACTAGTGCCAACCGCAAAAATTTTATGTTTTGTGCTGTGCAACCCCATCAGCCTTGCTATCGAGTTCTCACTTTTTATCGCCTGGACCGTATTTCTTGCCCTCGCGTCCCCCATCGTGCTGCTCATAGTGGGAAGGAGCTGTCTGCGTCAGATTTGGCGGATGACCTTCCAGATCGTCCTGATACCCTTTCGGGGCTTAGAGGCCGTTCGAAGTGCCAGTAAAGACTACGACTATGCGAAATCTCATGTCGTGGACGTGCCCGAGGGGCAGTCGGGAAACATGCTGCCATTTCCATTAAAAAACCGGTATTTTCGAGAACTTGCGGGCTGGATCGTCGGCGCCTTTGACGGCAGCGTGCTCTATCCCGAGTGCAAGAAATCGAAACGCACCGTGCCCATCAGTTTTAGCGATGTGCCGAAATTTGAACTTAAAGACTTTAAAGGTGAAAGGAATGGCGGGATAGAATTTTGCGCTACTCCGCTCGAACTCTCTGTGAAAGACGCTCAGTCGGCCGGCCTGTTGCCAGCTGGCCAAATTCCTGGTGTGAAGGATATAACAACGGTACGGAGCGTGCGTCCGGTTGTATTTTGGTCCGACGGCACGCATGGCAGTGGCGATGCGTTCCAGTGCATAATCAGCCTGACAGGTGGCGTGTCGCCAAATTTATACGCTGCCGAAGAACAATTCCTGAAAGTGAAGCAGCTTGCTGAAGAATATAATGCGGATCCGAACCATGACGTAAAATTGTTCATCTTTACGGCCGGCCACTCCATGGGCGCCATGCTTGCTAGCGCCATTGCGCTGAAGCACCGCTGTGGATCGCTCTGCCTAAATGGGCTCGGCCTCGGCAGGGGAGTGCAAGAAGGCTTTGTGGGCGAAGAAGGCATGCGGTGGGCAGAGAGCAATCCGAATGCCGTAACTTGGCTCGGCGAAGAGGGCGACAGTACATCCGACTATGCTACTTCTAGCGTGTACCGCCGCCAGCCTGGCCGTGTTTTCCGCTTTGCATCTAACCAGGGTCACTTCGGCTATCGCGACATGCTCCAGTTCCATGAAATAGTGTGGCCGGCTCCAGAGGAGAAAAGCGCGACGGCGTAAAGTCCTAGAACGGAACAGGGCCCATCTAGGCGGGAGCCGCGGGAACGGCCTAGCAATTACCTCCTCACTGTCAATCCCACTTGAGGCCCGAAAGTTTCGGTTTTACTTTTCGCTATAGGTCGACTGACCCAAAAACAAACTCTTGGCCAGTCTTCTCACTTTTCACGCCCGCTGGAGCGGCGTCCGGCGGGGTTTTAGAAAGGGCGATCTTTTTTCGCATCTGTGGCACGGATGGAAGGCGCGACGTTGCCTGCGACTTGGCGCCAATTCTTCGAGACACGGCCTCCATGGCTAGCCGTAATATGGTTATCTCCTGTGGAATTTTCAAGAAGTACCGCTGCATATCCCAAATATAGATGACCTCTCGCTTTGGTCTGTCGTCATGAATATTTCGCAAAGTCGTCCGATTCATTTCTTTCTAATGCTAGTCCACCAATTCCGTGGAGATCTTCTGCGCCAATTTTGAGACAAGCAATTTCTCTACCATAATGCGGTCAACTTATTCAAAAAACGCACATTTACCTGCCCGGGCAGCATTTTTTCTCCATCAACTTCTAGCGCGAATTGTAAAATTCTCCGCCCTCGAAGATTCATTCGAAATAGCTGCAAGACAGGAATTCGTGTGCTAAGCATGAAAAAACACGAGGCCGCGGCCGGCCCTGTCGCCTTTTCCCAAGCGAAATCGTGACCATTTACGTGTGGTTTTTGCTACTAAAGTGCGTAACTTCAAAGAGTGGAGGTCCGCACGGAGAATTTTTGCTCCCGTTCTTCCCGGAGGCAATGTCCCACTCAGTCTATTTAAAAAGGCTGAAGCGTCACTCTAGAAAATTTGTAACTAGCTGTGACAGAACGATCAACGAAGGACAGGTGGCCCACATCGATTCGGCGCCAATGTCGGTCTGTGAAGACGCACGCAATCGGTCCCATCGAGTTTTTTCCGAATATGGCCAACTGAGCCTATTTCTCTATGGGAGTCAAGGTAGAGGATAGGCTAGAATTTTCTGTGCGAATGCATCGAGTTCAACCCGATCTTTCCGCATTCGATTTTTCATAATGGGGAGTTGTATTGCTATCCGCATAGCAATCAACGCCGAACTCATATTTTTTGCCTCTTCCAACTTTTTGAGATCATTATCCCTTTTAGCTGCCTCAATGAAAAGCGCGCGTAAGCCCACGACCCCATCGCTTTCTATCGTGTTAAGACATTTCCCATTATGAATAAAGCTCTCTCTTGGCCGAAGGTGTATCCCTGCATCGTGGATGAAGTCTATCACCTCTCCTAATGCGGCACTATCCACCGCCACGCATCCGCCGCGGAGTTTTAACTCGTAAAGAGGCTTACGGCGGCAACCCTCATCGCTCTTGTTAGCGCTTTTGGGGTGACGAGGCACAAAAAATTGATTAAAATGTTCCAGAGATTCGAATCTACCACCGCAATGATGACCCTCTATGGCATAGGCGATAAGAAGTTCTGCGGGCGAGTGGCAGGCGTGCCCCTTGTACATTATTGGAGAATCAAACTGCCCATTTTCGATGCCGGCTTTCTCCACTAGCGCCGCAAGTATAGGAGAAATCTTTTTTTCTACTCTATTATCTTCGTCGACCTGGGCCAGTAAATTGTCCAAAATCTCCGTCGAGAAGCCGGAGCTTTTCAGCGCTTCGCGGGACTGTACAACGCTTTTTGTCGAGATCACTTGTAGGATGCGCGTTACGCTTTTATTGTTCGCAATGTGGTGGACTAATGGAAAAATCTCCAAATTTACTAATGAGATAGTCACAAACAAAACCCACTCACCAAGCGTTGCCGCGCATTTGCATCTTACGTTGGCGGTCAAAAGCTCTCCATCATAGACAACCTCTTTTCGGATCAGTTCGGCGCAGGCACTTCCTATTCTAAAAGCATTACCCATGCATTTACCAGCAAAACCGAAACTTGTTATAATACACGCTGCGGCAGTTAGTAGCGAAGTCTTCGCCCGTCAAGAGGATTCATTTTGGGAAGCGGATTTTCAAATTGACGAATGAAAAACCGACAAATGAAGCCGCTTATGAATCGGCTTTGAGCCAGTAGTTCTTGAGGCATGTGCCCTTGACAGGCTCCGAAATTACCCCACCTGTGGCCCGGTGGGGAAAGGCGTGGAAGCGAGACGCAATGCCATTGGGCCGTCGAGGGCGGAAAATTTTCCGGAATGGTACCAGCAAGCCATCCGGGCCGCCGATTTGGCCGAATTGAGTTCAGTTCGCGGCTGCATGATCATCAAGCCCAACGGCTATGCCATTTGGGAGCGAATGCAGAGCATTCTCGACACGGAAATTAAGAAAACGGGCCACCGCAATGCCTATTTCCCCCTCCTCCTTTCTAAAAATTATTTAGAACGGGAGGCAGCCCATGTGGAAGGCTTTGCGAAGGAATGCGCCCTGGTGACGCATTCCCGACTCACCAAGGGGCCGGATGGCACTCTCGTCCCCACGATGCCGCTGGAGGAGCCGCTCGTCGTTCGTCCCACTTCGGAAATGGTCATCGGCGAGGCCTTTGCCCGCTGGATCCATTCCTATCGGGATTTGCCCCTGCTGATAAACCAGTGGGCCAATGTGGTGCGCTGGGAGATGCGACCGCGCCTGTTCCTTCGGACCGTGGAGTTTCTTTGGCAAGAGGGTCACACGGCCCACGAGAGTGCCGAGGAAGCAGAGGAAGAGGCTTTGCGTATGCTGGAGCTGTACCACACATTCGCGGAGGAAAGTATGTGTCTGCCGGTGCTGCGCGGGAAAAAAACGGCGGCGGAACGCTTCCCCGGCGCCCGAGAGACCTATGCCATCGAGGCCATGATGCAGGACGGGAAAGCGCTGCAGGTTGCAACGTCGCATTTTTTAGGCCAGAACTTTGCCCGTGCCTGTGCCATAAAGTTTGCAGGGCGGGACGGACAGGAGGCATTCGCCTGGACCAGCTCCTGGGGCTGCTCCACCAGGCTCATTGGAGGGCTCATCATGGCCCACGGCGATGATGACGGAATCGTCCTGCCGCCCGCTCTTGCGCCGGTGCAGGTGGCCGTCTTACCGCTGATGCACGGCGACGGTGACGGAGAGGTACTTGCCTACGCGGAAAAATTGCGCGAGGCCCTCCTGGCCGCCGACCCTGCCTTGCGGGTACGGGTGGACGGCCGCCCCCTGCGCGGCGGAGAAAAATTCTGGCAGTGGGTGAAGGGCGGCACGCCGCTTGTCGTGGAGTTGGGCAGGCGGGAGTTCGAAGCTGGCACGGTGAGCTACCTGCGTCGGGACGGCAAAGAGAAAAAAGTGCTACCGTCCCATACTTTCGTTTCTTGCGCGTTGGATCTGCTCCGCGATTTCGGCAAAACGCTCTATGAACGGCAGTTGACCCTGCGCCAAGCCCGGACGGTTTCGGCTAAGTCGAAGGAAGAACTGCGGGAATTTTTCGCCGATGGCGGCGGATTTGCAGAAGCTTACTTCTGCGGCGATCAGTCCCTCGAGGAGCAGCTCGGCGCCGAACTATCCATTTCTACGCGCTGTATCCCGCTTGGCAGGGAGAACGATCTGGGTCCCTGCGTCGCCGATCCTTCCCGCAGAGGGCCGCTAACGATTTTTGCTCGAGCCTATTGAGTTGCGCTTCCGTTCGCCAGAAGCGATGTTTCTGTCCCATGCAACGGAAATTTGTTTCTGGCGGCTATCGGGTCACGGGAACGTTTCGATCGAAGCCGTAGATGGCGTGGTCGGCACAAAAATGCGCATGCCTGGTATGCGCGGCCTAAGCTTTCTTAATGCGTACCCGAAAATCACTAAACTTGTCCTTAGGGGCGGTGGGACCGCATCTGGTATTTGCCTCGATGAGCTTAAGTTTCTTAAGAGCGTGTGCTGCGACTATAGCTCACTTGCCACTGTCGTTTTTGGTGAAAAATTGGAGACGATTTCCGCAGACTCGTCGGACCTGGGTGGAATTCTTGACCTTTCCCACTGCAATTGCTTGCAAAATGTCACGCTTGCGTGGTGCAAGAATTTGCAGTCCATCGCGTTTCCTCCCTCACTGCAGGAAATTAAAGTCGGAGGCATGTGGGCCGTGGAGGATTTAGAAAACTTAGTGCGTGAGTGTATTCAACAAAATGTGCACATGCATGTGGTGGACAATGCGTGGTGCCGGCATGCCGATGGAAGGCTCGAAGAATTTGCAAATTTTTATGATCGAATGGCGCTGCGCATGCGCGGCCCTGCCGGCGCTTCGGGCGTGGATTTGGGTGGTGCTCCCATGCTCTCTAGGTGCTGTAAGGTTTCCGTGAAAAAGGATCCCTTCGATGGATCGTTCATAATCAAAGGATTAGACGATAAGGGAGAGTCGGTTGGCTCTCTGCGGGCCTCCAACCTGGACGTCCTCGCTTCCTTCGCGAACGTCAAGGAGTTAGAACTATCGGATATGTGTTGGGAGGACAAGGGTGATCTCGATTTGTGCGCTGCTACGGCGCATGTGGAGACCGTACGTCTTTCCAGATGCACAATAAGCCACGGCAGCCTCATTTGTGGGGCTGCCACTCGGAAGGTATCTATTAGCTATAGCGACATAGAAGGGGGGCTTAACTGTTCGCGGTGCACCGATCTGGAGGAGGTTGTTCTTGATTCCTGCCTTAATCTGGTTAGCTGGGCAAAAACATACTACTCCTCCAATAGGGCGAGTGTTAGAATGGGTGTTCTTGATGTTTCCGCACCTCCGAGTTTGAAGAAAAGCATATCCATAAAAATCACCGGACTATGGGAGAAGGAGAGCCATAAGGCGTTACTTTTTAACCTCGGCGACGACTTTTCGAACGTCATCGACAAAGCGTACTTTTTGCAGTCAAGAAGAAGTATGATGTCAAAAGAACTCAAGTTGCTTCTTTTGAAAAAGGAATTTGCCGTACTCGGCATAGAGCCAGTGGATGATCGAGCCACTGTCCAAAAAGTCTACAGGAACCTGGCTCTAGAATGCCATCCGGACAAAAATCCTGGCAATGCCACAGAGGCGACGGCCAAATTTCAGGAAATAGAGAGCGCTTGGGGAAAGATTTGCGACGATATGGGGTGGCGCTAATAAGGGGGCAACTCACGCGGGGAAGTGTACTTCCACCTAGGACACGGGGACGTGGGGCACTCGCGGGAGGTAGGCGATCCTACTTAGCCGGTCGCCTTCCAGCTCGGTCGCCGAAAAGCAATAAAAAGGAAAGGCGGACAGGCGAGAAGTGCTACCGTGCACGTTACTGTCCAGCCGAATGTGCGCTGGGAAAGGGTGCCCGCTAGCTCTACGGGTAGAAAAAAAGAAATAACCACACAGAAGAGGACGTTGATGAGTCCAACGGTTGCCAGTATACATAGGGCCGGAAACCCGCCCGGAACGGAAAAGGCACGGGGGGTGTTCGCCATGCGCCTACGCAGGATGGGACCCGATAGAAATAGGCAGGCGTAGAGGACGAGAATGAGTACGGAAGAGGCCGCGTTGATGATCCAGAAGCAGAGACTCATAGAGGGGATACAGAGAAATAGTGTGGCCAGTACTGTCACCAAAATGGCCTGCAGGAGCAGGAGGGCGACGGGCGTGCCCAAACGGTCACTCCGCTGCAGCAGTGGCGGCAAAAAGCCGTCCCGACGAACCGCATAGAGCCCACGAATAGGTCCAGCGATCCAGGCGAAAAGGTAGGCAACGCCGCCGAAAGTGATCAAAAAACCCACGAAAGGAGCCAAAAAGGACAGATGGGCGAAGTCCAACAGGAGGGAAAGGGCCTGTGTTGCGCCCGCTTCGATGCGAATTTCGCCGGGTGCCACGGCGACCGCAATGGCGAAGGAGCCCAGCAGGGACAGGAGCAAAATGAGCAGAGCCGAAAAGAAAATGGCGCGCGGGTAGCTGCGTCGGGGATCCCGCACGTCGCACACGTAGTAGGAGGACATTTCAATCCCGGCAAAGGCGAACATGAGACCGGCCAAGAAGGAAATGTTGGAAAAATTGGAGAAATTCGGCAGGAGTGCCGCGGGAGCAAGAGAAAGCCGAATTGGGCCGCCGGCCAACAGCCAGTGGGAGCCTAACAGGATCAGCAGCAGGGCCGGCAGGACCGTACCGATGAGAGAAAAGATGGAAACGATGCGGCTGGCCAGGACGACCCCCCTAAGAGAAAGAAGGGTTGCGCTCCACAAAATTCCCAACGCCGCGCCAGCGACAAGAAAGCGGCACTGGGAAAGGTCCGGATTGAGGCTAAGAAACAGGGAGGTGGCTAAGAAAACGATGGTTAATGTTAGGGAAGTAACCGTTGTGGCAAAGCCGATCCATTCGCAGAGAAAAGCGGTCCGCGGGCCAATCGCCCGCCGAATCCAAACGTAGGCGCCCCCCTCTTCGGCCACAGTGGAAGCTAACTCTGCGGAAATTAAGGCCGCAGGGATGAAGAAACAGAGTATGGCGACGAGGTAAAAAAACACCATGGCTAGGCCATAGTTGGCCATGAGCGGCAAGTTCCGCAGACTCATGATGGCTGCCAAATTAATCATGGTCAGCGAGAACACGCCGAGAGACTTTTTTTTCATGCGCGGATTGTAAGAATTTGCCGATGGAACGCACAGCCACGACCCGCCAGACACCATGCCGCAATGGAAGCTGGCCGTGGGGAGCTTCGTGTGGGCATGTGCCCTTTTTTGCAAGAAAAATTTGTCCGTTTCCCACGGCGGCCATCGTGGGGCGGTAGAACCCGCCGATCCGTAAAAAATTCCTAAATTTTCCCCTTGCCACGGGCGCGGCGGCCGTTAGCATGAATTCGATGGGGGGGTGCTTTGCGCTTTTAGCAGCTTTTTGCGCGTTTTTCGGGACGGCCTTCGGTGAGGAGATTTTAGTTCAATGGACCAACCCGGCCCAAAATGGTGTGCAATCCGCCGTTGGGGATGCAAGCAATGGCGACACGCTGCTTTTTCCGGAAAGCACCTTCGTTTTTGACGACGAAGTCTCCGTTTCAAACAGCAAGAGCCTCGGGCTCTGGGGCGCAGGGCTTTCTGGGAGCGGACAGCCCCTGACGGTCCTGGAGAAATCCGTCGAATCTGCCTG
>JAIRMB010000050.1 GCA_031258995.1 Puniceicoccales bacterium | reverse complement strand
CCTGTGGCGGAAAATGGACTCTGGCGCCCTTAGCTCGGCGGAAAGAGGCGCGTAGATGGCCGAACGATCGTTCGGCGGAATTATTTATGACGCTTGCGGAAGCCTTCCCCTGGGGGGATGCCAACTTTTGACGCCCCGAGGCTGGCTAGGGCTTTCTCATTTTCCTTCAGCCATGAAATAAGCTCTTGAAGTTTCGCCTTCTTTTCTTTCTCACTCGCGCCACATTTCTTCAGTGCACTATTAGCTTGCCCTTGCGCAAGGGCAATTACTCTTGCGATTTTGGTCCTGTTAAGGATTTTCTTTTCCCTTAGTTCTGAAAAGGCATTGAATACGGCGTGCATCGCTCCATTCAGCGAACTTTCTCCGGGGTGGTACTGTTTTGCCGCATCCTCAAGGCGAGAGAGCAGCCCATGCCCCAGCTCCACAAGGCAGTCGATATAAAATCCTGTTGGGACCACGGTTGTTTGGACACCTAGAGTTTTGGCAAGCGTGACACTTGCCTCAGCGATTTGGCGCTCTTTCACCAAAAAATTAATGTCCGCCATAAGTTGGCCCACAGGCTTACATTCCGTATGTGAGACTGAATTAAACAGTTCTACAAAAATTTGCGGAAATCCGCCGTCTTGGCTCTGCTTCTTGGCGAGGGAGACGATCAAATGCCCGAGCTCCATTTCCTTTTCTCTAAGTTTGCGTTCTAGGCTCACAAAACTCTTCTGGAAAGAGCCTTTACCAAAACTTTTTGGTTTTTCATACGCTGCTATGGCGGCCCTGTTGTTCGCATTTTCCTTAAAACTCTTCATAAGTGTCGAAAGCGATGAGACTTCCTCCACTTTGCTTTTTAGTTGAGGTACCCAAATGTGTCCTCTCAAGGAGAGGGCAATTTGAAGCGCGGCCTTGGCAAGTTCCCCTGCTGGAAGCCGTCCGTTGAGCGCGATAAAAAGTTCGTCTCTTTTATCTGCCTCCTCGCTGTGCAGGCTCGAGACTTTTTCCTCTCTCTTACGCACCAATGATTCTACGGGCACGGGGCTGATCAGCTTTACGGCATCGATCGTATTAAGATTGGTCGGCCCGTCGAGAGGTTTACTATCACCGTACGGCGTCAACGGGCAAGTAGATTCGGATCTGCTGAAAAGCAGAGAATATGGCAAACGGAGAACTCGCATAAAAAAATTTTGTTTCTTCTGCGATGTTTTCGTTGCGGATCCTTTGAGCGAATTGGGATCCGTTGGACCTTGGCCTATCAAACATCCAGTGGATAAATCCAAAACGGAAGATGGCCTGCTAATAATATGTAGACGTGAAGCGTCTCCCATGTAGGACTATTATGTCTACAATAGATTTTTCTGTAAAGCCTATTCACAGAATAGGACTGCCAGCCCTATCGCGCTAGTGCGAAATTATCACTGACGCTGCGACACTTGCGGTCGCATGGCGAAGGCAAAGATTCTTCGATCGAAATTCTGCGCTCTTCCGGAATTTCCCGTTGACGGCCCAGAGCTTTCCCCATTGCTGGCCTGATGGGGCGGGCCGCGAATAGGAGGTATTTCTGCGGCGTGCTCTGGTTCGTGCTGAGTTTGGCCGCCTGCCAAATCAATGACGTTGCCATGAAAATTTTAAGCATTCGCCTGGATCCAATTCAGACCACCTTCCTCCGCTTCATCTGTGCCGTTCTGGTCCTGCTGCCCTTTCTTGTCGCCGCCGGTCCGGCCAGCTTCCGTACGACACGGCCTCTCCTGCACCTGTTCCGCGGCGGTACCCTTTTCGCCGCCACCGCCTGTTGGTGCGCCGGCCTACGTCACGCCGCCATGCCCATGGCCGTACTTATTGGCTTTTCCATGCCGCTCATTTTGCTGGTTTTCGCCCGCATTTTTTTAAAAGAGCGGGTCTCCACCTGGCGCTGGGCAGCCACGGCCATCGGTTTCTGCGGCATAGCAATTGCGGTCGGTCCGGCCGGACCGACCGCGTTCCGATGGGCCACCGTTCCCCTTCTCCTTTCGGCCACCTTCTTCGCCGCCCTGGACGTGCTGAATCGCCGCTATGCCCGGGAAGAATCTCTTTGGGCCATGATCTTTTACGGCTCCTTGTGGACCGCTATCTTTTCCGCCTGGCCCGCCATCGGCCGCTGGGTCCCGCCCAGCACCTTCGAGTGGCTATTGGCCATCCTGCTCGGCGTCGGCGCAAATGTCCTGCTCTACTGCCTCATACGGGCGCTCCGGCTCATCGAGGCCTCCGCCACGGCGCCCTACCGTAATGTGGAATTTCTTTTCAGTCTGCTCACTGGCTATATCTTCTTCGGTGAAGTTGTCGGTCAATCCACCATGCTGGGCGCGGCCATCGTCATTCCGGTCACTCTCGCCCTCGCCTGCCACGAGGCGCGATCCGGCGGCGGGGCAGAGACCGAGCATTTTCATTCCTGCTGCTAGCCATGATCATCTTACTCATTCTTGGATCCCTCGTTCCGCCACTGCTATTGGTCCTGTCCCTGTGGAGCCCCTTCCGCCGCGGAACTATCGCCCGCTTTTTGCGCATGTCATTGGTAGATAGGGGCCTTTTCTTGATCGCCGTCGCAATTTTCCTCGGCAAAATCCTTCATCTGGGCCGGGCTGACTTCGGCGACTGCCGTCTGCTCCTTTTCTGCGCCTTCGCCCTCTTGGCGATCGCCGCCCTCCGAAGCAGCTATGGCTTTCTTTCCTCCCGTGCTCTGGTTATCTTGCAGCTGCTCTGGGCCAACGAACTGCTGAAGGCCGGCATGGGCCACTACGGCCCGCTCTGGCTGGTGGCAAAGCTCTACGCCTATTGCTGTGTCCTGTTGGCATCCTATTTGGCCGTATATCCCTACCGTTTACGGGATTGGCTCTGCAGGAGAGCCCGCCGATGAACCGTGTGCCTTCCGAGTCAGTTCCCCGGCACGCGGTGCGTGCCGGGGAACTGCAGTCGATCGCTCTGATTTTCATCATCTCTGGCCCTACCGGGGCGGGGAAGACCACCCTCTGTCGCAGTCTTGTGAACCGCTACGGCCACCTTTTTACCTATGCCGTTACCACGACCACCCGTCCGCCGCGCTCGCGAGAAATCGATGGCCGCGACTACTATTTCGTGGATCGGCCCACATTTCAAGACCTACTGTCCCGCAATGCTTTTTGTGAGCATTCCATCGTGCACGGCCAGCACCTCTATGGGCTCACCCGGGATGAACTGCGGCGGCACTTCGTGGCCGGCAAGAATGCGCTAGTTACCATGGACCTCTGTGGCGCCACGGCGCTGCAAAAACTTTCTAGAACAGAACCGAATCATCCGTTCTACGGCCGGGCCGTGTCCCTCTTCCTCCTACCTCCGCCCCTCGACGAGCTGCGGACCCGCATAAAACAAAGAGAAAATGTCACAGTGGAAGATATTGAGCGCCGTCTCCGGTCCGTGCGGGACGAGCTGCGGGGCACTGTCAATTACGATTATCTACTACCGCCGACGACCACGGCCAATGCCCTTCGAAATTTTTTGCACATCTACCGCGCCGAGCAAATGCGGCGCCGATGACCGGGCTCCGCGGAAGGCCGTTCGAACCAGCCGTAAATCCGCAGTAAAAAAGGCTTGACGGCAATCTCGCTCCCCCATAAAAGGGGCTGCTATGATTTACCTATTGATAGCAGCGCTGATCTGGGGAAGCTCTTTTGGCCTCAACCATATGGCCATGTATTTCGTGACGCCTCCACTCGTGGGACTGCTGTCTTGCGTAATCGGAATGGCCATGTTCCTTCCCTTCGCCTTCTATGGGCCAGCCCGGAAACTGCGACTTTCCTTCGCCGGCATCGGCCTGCTGCAGCTGGGGCTGATGAATTATTTCTACCAGAGCTCCTTTGCCCATCTTGAAGGACATTTGGTCGCCCTGCTGAGCCTCTCGGCCCCCCTCTACGTGGGCATCTTTGCCGATCTATTCGAACGGCGTCGACCCTGGCAGCGGCTCCTTTTTGCCGCCATTTCCATCGCAGCCTGCGCCTACGCCCTCGGCGCGAGCATCAAAGGCCGCTACACCGTCCGTGGATTTGTGGAATGTCAGGCGGCCAATCTGGTCCATGGACTCGGCGTAGTGCTCTACGGCCGTCTGATGCGAGCCCACAAGGACATCCCGGACCGGGCCGCTTTTTTCTGGATGTGGCTGGGTGGCACCGCACCGCTTTTGTTAGCGCTCTTCATGACGCCCTGGAGCAATTTGCCAGAAACATTCTCCTGGGCCCCGCACCAAATCGCCATACTTCTCTATTTGCCCATCTTTTGCGGCGGAATTGCGAACTATATTTGGAACAAGGGTGTGGTCGCCGTCTCATCTGGTGTGTTATTGGCCTTCACGAATTTACCTCTTGTATTGGGGCTCTTTTTCGGCCGTCTTCTCTACGGTGAAGGGGGCAACTGGTTTCGACAAATTGTCGCCCTCGTCGTCCTGCTGGCGCTAGTGTGGCTCGACAAAAAGGTCTCGGACAGCCGCGCAAAAGAAAAAGGTCTCCCAGCCAAATCCTAGCCGCTTTTGTCGGAAGGAACGGCAGCTCCGATAAAAGTTGCCCCCTCCCTGCATTTTTTTGCGATGGCTCCTTGACAGAGGGCTCCGGGCGGCGAGAATTTGGCCATGGCGGAACGACATAATCGATGGCCCGACAACGCAAAGGGAGCTTTTTACGTCGATGACAATTGCATCGATTGCAATCTTTGCCGCGAGATCTCACCGGAGATCTTCAGGCGGCAGGAGGAGGGAGGGTTTTCCTATGTCTTCCGCCAACCGGAAAATGACGACGAAAAGGCCCGCTGCCGGGAAGCCCTGGAGTCTTGTCCCGTGAGCGCCATAGGCGACGATGGCGAGTAGTCGGCGGGCACCCGTAAAAATTTCTGTCGCCGATTAGTACTTCTTCGCGAGGCACTGCCCGCTCAAGCCGCTCCCGTGGCCGCCCTCGCCGCAAATTTTCCCGCCCTCTAGGGTAGCGGTGCGGTCGACAAAATCGTCAAAAATCTCGCCGTGACTAACTGCCAGCAGGCCAGCTCCTTCCCGGCGGCAAAGGTCAAAAAGTAGATCCCGAACGCGGATTTCCGCTGCACCATCCAGTGAGCCGGTCGGCTCATCGGCGAGGAGGAAGGGCGGCCGCAGCAGGAGAGCTCGGGCCAAGGCGACCCGCTGTAGCTCTCCGCCGGAAAGGGAATTCGGCACGGAGTGTTCTTTTCCGGAGAGCCAGACATCGGCCAGTAGCTTTTGGGCCCGGGATTTGGCGGAGCGAAAGGACCCGCAACCGGCAATTCGCCAAGGCAGCAGCACATTCTCCAGAGCCGTTAGCCCCGGCAGAAGGCAGTGGTTCTGGAAAATAAAGCCGATGGTTCTACCTCGCAACACATTTTGTTTAGCCGCAAAAATGACACGGCCATCCCAGAGGACCTGGCCGCCGGAGGGCTCCAGCAGGCCACCCAGTACGTGCAAAAAAGAGGTTTTCCCGCAACCGGAGCGACCCTTAAGCACACAGCTCTCACCAGAGCGGAGGACGAAATTTACGCCATCCAGGACCACTCCGCCGGGGAAGGCATAGGCAAGCCGCACGTCTTGTAAGCGTAACTCACTCATGGCGAAGGGAAAGGGAAGGATCCGTGCGGAGGGCCCGAAAGGCCGGCAGGAGCCCGGCAACGGCGACGGTAATCAGCGCAAATGCGCTGATCTTTCCAAATTCCCACCAGCTCCACGCCACCGGAAGTCGATCGAACGCGTAGAAGGAAAGCACACCGCCATCCCGCCCGAAGGCGGCCAGCAAAATGCGCAGCAGAGCGTCGCGCCAGTGGAGCAGCAGTGCACACAGCGCAAGGCCCAACAGAAGGCCCAGAATACCCACAAAGATGCTTTGTAAGAAAAAGCTGAAAGCGATCGTGCTCGGCCGAGCGCCGAGAGCCCGCAGGAGGCCCATTTCGCGGGCTCTACGGGAGACGTGGGCGGCAAGAAAGCTGCCCATGGCAAAGGCGGCAACGGCCACAATGAAGGCCATGGAAAAGAACATGGCGGCCCGTTCGAGGGCCAGCACGGAAAGCAATTCCCGATTCATCTCCATCCAGCTCTCCGCGCGAAGAGGCGGCAGGAGCACTTCGCCGTTCAGCCGGCGGACCAACTCTTGGGCCTTTGTGCCCGGTGTCAGCCGCAACTCGTAGCCCATGGCCGCGTCAGAGGAGCCGAATAGGCCGGCCAGCTCATCGATGGCCATCAGTACCCGATGGCCGTCCGGCCCGCCCCGGCGAGCGGGAATGGTCCCGGCAACGGTGGCACGCAATGGTAAGACAACCACACCGTCATCCGCCCCTAGCAGGGTCTGGGGGTTCAACAGAGAAATATCGTCGCCCGGCTGGGCGCCGAGCCGCTCCACCAGGCAATCTCCTAGCAGTACCGATCCGGCCGGCAGGCCGTCCAGCTCCTCCGCAGCGAGGCCCTGGGCGATGGGCAAGGCGTAGCGGCCTTCCCGCTCCAGCAGCAAAGGAGCCTCGAAGAAAGGGCGGGCGGCGGCAACGCCCCGCACGGCCAATAGTAGTCGACGGCCCTCCTCCACGGCAGAGAAAGGCACGCCTTCGGAAAGAACGGCGACTTCTCCGTGAAAGTGAAGGAGCTGCTCCCGCACTTCCCCCTGAAAACCGTCCATGATACTCAATACCACCGCCAAAACCGCGACTCCGATGGCCACACCGGAAGAGGAGGCTAAAACGAAAAGGCGGCCGCCCCGGCTGGGGAAAAGTTGTTTCCAGCCGTAGTAGATGACCCAGGAAATCTTCATCGGCCCAGCCCAAAAAAGCGGCAGCCATTTTCCAGGCTCAAACCCAGTACGTCCTCCTGCTCCATGGCCAACAGCCAGGAGACAAAGCTCGCCGTATAGAGCATGTGGCTCGGCTCGCAGACAGTTTCTGGCGCGGTCGTGCGCAGCGGCTCGGGCAGCAAAAATGGCGCGTCCGTTTCCAATAAAAAGCGGTCCGTTTTAGTGCACTGCAGCGCCTTTTGAGCTTCTTCATGGCTTTTCCGGGTAACAGAGCCGGAAAAGGAAACGTAGGCGCCCTCGCCCTGCCATCGGATGAGCTCTTCGTGGCCGTAGTCAAAGCAGTGGAGCAGGGCCCGCTCCATCGGAAATTGGACCCGTTTCAATGCCCAAAGCAGCGCATTCCAAGCATCTCTCTTTGTCCGCTCCTTCTCGCGGCAATGGATGATAAGTGGCAGACCGACCTCCTTTGCGACGCGAGCCTGGAGAAGAAAAGCTTCTCGTTGGACATCGGAGACCGCTCTGGCGGCTCCGAGGCCCCGAGGTAGGGAGAAGTAGTCAAATCCCGTTTCGCCGATGGCCACGGGTCCGGTCCGCTCGACGGCGCCAATGACTTCCGCTTCCACGGGCACGGCATCATCCAACTCCGTCGGATGCGCGCCGACGCTATGGTAAACCTTCCCTTTGTTGGCGTTCGCCAGAGCCCAAAGCTCATCCACGCCACTAAACGAAGTGGCCACGGTGACCAGGACTTTGATGCCCACCGACCAAGCCCGCTCCAAAACAGCCGTCCGCTCTTCCCGAGGAAATCGATCCAAGTGCATGTGGCTATCCATGGCTAACTTTCTCTTAATTCTCTCCGGGTCTGGCGCTCTCGCCCGGACTCGAACCGGGATTGACGGTTTAGGAAACCGCAGTTCTGTCCTTTGAACTACGAAAGCTCGGCTAAGGGCTATCTCCCCGGAAAAATCTGTCAAGGGTCCCTCGGGGGAATTACGGAAAACGCAAAAGAGAGGAATATAATATTATTATATGTACTGTGAATACTGTGAATAAGTCCGGGCGACGGCATCGGGAGCCGTTTTGCGGCGGGTCCGTTTGTGAATAGTTCTGTGAGTAAAATGTGAACAAAAAAGTTATTCCCAGGTTATTCGCCGGCTTATTCACCGGTTGCTGGGAATAACTTTTATTTTTGCTTTTTCTAGCTTTTGCCGCAGGACTTACCTTTGGTGGAGCGGCGAGGGCAAAGTGGTTTTACTCTCATCGAAATGCTCTGTGTGCTCGCTTTGGTCGGCCTACTGATGGGCCTGCTCCTGCCGTCCCTGGGAGCCGTTCGAAACTCTTCCCTGCGGCAGCGGAGCAGGATTCAGCTCCATGGGCTGGCGATGGCTCTGGAGGACTACGTCCTGCACTATGGGCATCCGCCGGAGTTTCTTGCCGACCCGGAGGTTCCCGTGCCCCCGGGTACCCTCGGAAGGGCAATTTTTTTTGCTCTGCAGGGCGTGGATGGGACTGCCGATCCGCAAAACCCAGACAACGTGCGCTTCTACGTTTTCGGAGTAGACGAACGGGATAGCCAAGGCCGGCTAGTGGATGCCTTTGGCGGCAGCGAGATCTACGCCATGGGGCGGCGAAGGGGGCGACTCACCATTCCAAGGGAAGCATTTCCAGAAGAAATTCGAGATCTGGTGCCGGAGGGAGGCGTACCAGAACCTTTTGTGCTCTGGAGTCTTTCCGATCGGCCAAATCGGCGCGGAACCAGCTGGCAGTGAGCGAAATTTTCGACCGAAGGGGTTTTACGCTTTTGGAGCTGCTGCTTTTGCTGGCCCTCACCGTTCTCTTTTCTGCGATCGCCCTACGACCAAGGAGCGGCGGTGAGTTTCGCCGCACGGCTGAGTTGCTGAGGAGCTTCCTGCAGGGGGTCGTGGAGCAGGTCAGCTTCCGGGATCCGGACCGCTTTTTTTTGCTGATCGGTGCCAGTTCCGGGGAACCGGGAGAGCTGCGGGAGTTACTGCTGGCGGAGGGAGATGGACGGCCGGAGTCGGTGACGGAATTTCATCTGCATCTGCAGACCTTTGGTGCCATAGTGCCACCCGGACCGGGGGGAGGCAGCGACTTTGGCGCCGCCGGTTCCTTTGGGCCGCTGGAGGGTTTTCCGGGCTTCTGGTACGCCATTCCGGCCTCTTGCCTAGCAAGGAATGGAGATTTGCGGATCGTCTTGCGGTCGTCGGATCGGGTCCCATCCCTTCGCCGTTTTTCTCTATCGCGCCATGGATCGGTTCTTTTGGAGACGCTGTAAGGGGTTCACACTGCTCGAAGTGGCCCTGGCACTGGTTATTTTGTTGCCTTTGCTGCTGCTGGCGAACGGAGCCTTGGCCCATTTCCACCGGAAGAGCGGCGCCCTCTTTCGCCTGGCGTCTCTGCCGGAGATCCGCCACGGACTCGTGCAGTTCCTATCCGGGCGGAGGCCGGCTCCCGGCGAGCTGTGGCAGTTGGACCCGTTTCGGGACGGCAGTGGCTTCCTCTCCTTCCGCGAAAGTTCTTCCGCGGACGCCGGCCGATTCGCCTTGAGCTTCTACCGGGAAAACGTGCTCCGCTGCGACTGCATCTTTGGGGACGAAGTACGCAGTTTTTTGCTTCCGCTGGATTTGCCGGAAACATTTCCCTAACCGCCTACTGAAGACAGGCGTTGGAACCGAATGACTTAAGTCAGGAAAAAGCGAAGGACCTTAAAAAATAGTTGTAAAATAGCGGCAGGTTTCTCAAACTCCCAGAATGGAGGTGTTTGGCGCCGGGAGGGGGAAAAAGCGGGTCTTTTTTTTTCTCTGCTTCCTGTCCTGTCTAGGGCCGATCGTCCGGGGATGGACCAAAGAACTCTATGTTACGAGTGATTCGTGCGACGCTCTAGCATTTTCCCCGTCCGAGAAGACGGATATTGTGTTTTCAGGAGAAAGTGTGGCCATCAGGGCAAATGGCGGCTATGGCCTGCGCGCAAATGAGCCAGGCGAGAGCGGAACGGTGACATTGAAAACGGATAATCCGGCCTTTAGACTGAACATCTTCGCCATGGGTGAAAACGCTTGTGCGGCGGTTGATTTGACTGACGTGGAGAATTTTACGCTGAAGCTGGAAGATCCTGGAGTTCTGTCGGCCATCGCTCGGTCGAATGTCTTCGAAGCGGAGGGAGTCCGTACGGCCGCCGTCGGAATTCCTTCCCTTGCACTAAACGAAGGAACGGGAGAAGGAATCACGGTGAAGAGCGCCGGCGGAAGTGTGACGTTTTCCTCCGTCGCGAATTCTGAGAGCGCTGACGCCTATGCTGCGGTTTTCGGCTTCGGCAAAATTCAGACAGAAGAGTTCACCGAAGGGAGTTCCATCGGCTGCCGGTGGCTCTTTGATGAGATAAAGCGATCCAGCGCCTACTCCTACGCGCATGCCCATGGGGCGAGCCGGGCGACCGTTTTTGGGGCCGGATCTGTGGGCCTTTTGCAGCCACCGCTAGAAGGTGGTCCCGCCGACGCGGTGGCGTTGCACCAGCTCTTTGCAAAGGGCTGGGACCGGCGACCGCTGAGAACTCTAGGTTCTAGCAGCGACACCGGTTCCGTCCTTTCCGACTGGGTCGGAAAATTTTCGGACAACAATGTGCTGGTCGCCGTGGCAATTAGCGAGAGTGGGTCGGAGGCCTCCACCCCCGCGGCTGCGGCCGTTTTTGGCGTGCCGGCCGCTGGAGAGGAATGGCCTTTTTCGCTCGCCTGCGATTGGACCGTGGAGTTTTTCGGGCCGGAGACAATCGCGGCCATCGGCTATGGCGGGCCGGAGGGGAATGTCCAGCTGGGCACTCTCGGCGGCTGCCAGAATGGATCCGTCACCGAAAGTTCTAGAGGCATGCGCTTTTACTTTCGAGGACCCGGCGTCTCCTCCGTGGCCGCACTGCGATTGGAGTCCGCTCCTTGGCTGGAAAGTGACCACGTCGTCCTGACGCTTGCGGCGGAAGAGTTTTTGCCGTCCGAGTCGAGTTCTTGGCCTCGCGCCCTGGCCATCGGGCCAAATTTTCAGCTTAACGTGGGCCGGACACCGAAATTTGAAAATGGTAAGGAGACGGCCGATTCCATCGGCTCCGGCGGGGAAGCTGGCGCGCCGGGGTCGGCCGGCACGCTCTGTGTTCTAGGCGCCATGGCGCAGGCAGTCGGGTCCCCCACCAAAGAGGGTTCCACCATGCGCATCGACTCTAACTGGACCGTGGACTGCTTTGGGCCAGTGCAGGACTGGGGCACGCTGGAAATTTTTAACGGCCGGCTCGTACTCAACAGCGAGTCCTGCGCTGCTACCGAGCAGGCCATCGAGAGAGCTATGGCCCAGCAGCGGTCGGCGGTGGAGACGCTGGCCGCAAATTCTTTCTCATTTCCGCTGAAAAATGAAGTTGCGATCGAGTACGACAGATTCGTTCCTCGGGGTCGGCTTACGGTCGGCGCAGGAGAAAAGTTGATCATTCACCTGGACAGTTCCTCCGGCGATCTAGGCACTCCATTTCCCTTCCGCCGCTCCGGCCGCATAGAATGCGTTGGGGCGTGTCCTCTGGACGGTTGGATTAAACTGCGGCAGGGTGCCGAATTGGTCTTTGCGGAGGACAGCGACTATCACCTGTTGGGCACGAGTTCGTCGAGCAATGCGCCGCCGCTCGGCTTTCTCGTCCTGATGGCAAACGGTGCACTCTCGGCGAATGAAGTATTTGGAGAAACCCTAGGAGTAGGGGCTCGCGTTACGGGTACCGGCTGCTATCGGGTACCCATTCCCGACGAAGGGCCAAGCGTAGTCATTCGCCGGCCCGATGGAGAGACCGAATCTCTGTCGGAAGTTAGCGGAGCCGGTCTTTTTTGGTGTAATTATGCAAACTTTAGTGGATTAATGATTTGCGAAGAATCGTTCCCCTATTTCTTCGAAGCCCTTCGAAGAGTTTTTTCCCTCGGAGAAGACCTGGAGCGCCGTGTGAATTGGCTCGGAGAGCGGCTACAAGAGCTGGCGCAAAGCGATAGCGAATTGAATGATAAAATGAAGACCCTAGCTACAACCCAAGATCTAAGCGAAGTAACCCGGAACTTAGAGCTAATGGACAAAGAATTAAAAATTTCAATGGAAGGCATTGGCAACTTTTTAGGGCAGCGTTTGCACAATGAGATTCAGGAGGTCGACCAAAAGCTTCGGGAAGATCTAGAGCCTCTTCTAAAGGAAGGCAAATTTGTGACGGAATCCTCACATCGGCAACTAGAGGACCTCGTGGGTGATGTGCAATCATCTTTGAATTATCTACGGGAGGAGGCTAAAACTCTTCTAACCAAAGAAGAATTTCAGGAGTTTGTCGCCAGCCTTTCTCCTCATCCCAATGTCGGGGGCAATCCGGGCAATGGCGGCGGGGCGCAGTCCTCTCTCGTATTGACCGACGGCATCTTGGCCCAGGCGAAGGGTGAGTTTTTGGAAGCGTGCGGACGAACCGCCCTCCAGCACATGGCCGACGTCCCAGGGAAGGGCCTTTTCGGAGGAATTTTAGGTGGGACTTTCCGCCATAATCGGGAAGACGGAAATAAATTCGACCGGCGGGACCGCTTTCTTGGGGTGCTTGTGGGAGAGGGCTATGTGACCGATTTGCCGGACAACAGAATTCGCTGCGCGGTTATTTTGGGCTATGGCTACGATGACGTTCAAATTTCGGAAAGTGGCGTGGCCACAGATAAAAATGTCCTTCGGCAGGAGTATGCGGCCGAACTTGCGGCAGGCTATGAACACGTCGGCTTCCGCCGCTGCCCCTTAAGTCTGCAATTCTTGTTTGGCTGTGGCATCGGAGTCAACAATCCCTACAAGGGGAATGATCGGGGGCAAAAGAGTCCGGAGCGGTTCTACGACCTAGGGTTTTTTAGCGAGGTGGGGATCGGCAAGGATCTTTTTAGGGGCGGCCCGCTTCTAGTGGGCCCGTGGGCAGAGTTTCGCTACGACTACCTGTGTCAGCGGGCGCACAGTGAGAGTGTGGCCGGCGAGACCGTGCAGGTTTCTCAAATCCAGCACGACCTCATTACGGGGCGGGCGGGGCTCCGTTTCGTACTGGATCCGCACCCCGCATCTGACAGCGGCCTGCGCCTGCAAGGCCGCGTCGGATGGGAATGGCAGCCCCTGCAACGCTCTACGACGGGAGAGCCGGTCCCGGGTCGGCAGACGGCGGTCCCCTACCACAGCCGGAAGGCCGTCGTTGGAGCATTGGGATTGCGCACGCCCATCGGTAGCCAATGGGAATTTTGCACGGAAATAAACGGCGCCTATTCCGGCAGCCAAATCTTCGGCGTGGCGAATTTTTCCCTAAATTGTCTCTTCTAACGCCAGCGTCTACCGCGGGCAAGGGGGCGGCCTCTGGTAGGTGCTCGACAGGCGGGGGCCCTTCCGCATAGCTCTCTGCGGTGGGGCCGGCATTGGAGGTGAAAGATCTATGTCGCGGTTTTGGGTCCCGCCGCGCCATCGAAAATTTGGGATTTTCTCTGGGCCATGGGGAGATTCTCGGGCTCGTGGGGCCCAGCGGAGCGGGAAAAACGGTCACCCTCCGCATTCTTTCCGGAATTTTGGAAGGCACTTCCGGAACGGCCTCCATTTGCGGAATTTCTGTGGCGTCCGGAAATAGAAAAATCTATGAGCACTTTGGCTCCGTCGCAGAAAACCATCCGCTGCCGGGACACCTGAATCCTTTCGAGTACCTGCAGCTGCGGGCCTGCCTCAAAAAAGTGCGCGATGGACGGCGGGAGGCGACCTGCGCTTTGCAAGCCTGCGGCCTGCTTCGCTACGGGAAGCGCTATCGTATCGGCCAGCTATCCCACGGCCATCGGCAGTTGGTGGCCCTGGCCGATGCCATTCTGGGTCGTCCGTCCCTGCTTCTTCTGGATGGGCTGGAGCCGCGGCAGCTGCCGGCGGTCTTGGGGGAACTGCCCATTCGTCCGGCCGTCCTTGTCTCGGGCCGAAATGCGGCGGAAATGGCGGACTTTTGCCAAAAAACTATTTTTCTCGATCGGGGCCGAGTTGTCGTGGACGAAAAACGGGAGCAGAGGAACTAGCGTGTTCAATTTTTTTGCCTTGCTGACTTACGAATGGCGGAGAATTTCTCGCACATCCGATTTTTTTTCTGCGGGCGGTTTGTTTTTACTTCTATCCGGCCTTCTTTTTTTGTTCGCGCTTCTATGTTATGTCGGCAAACCACAGACCGTTAGTCCCTTTGCCTTTTGGCTGGGCCATGGCTGGCCGATGGTTTTGCTGCTAGTTCCGCCCCTCAGCGCCGACTCCATTGCGGGAGAGCGCTCTGCAGGGACCCTCGATGGCCTACTCTGCGCCTCGCCCGCCGCCGTTCTTTTGGCAAAGTTCTCCGCACTGCTCCTTCACTATTTACTCCTGTGGACCGTGGCTCTCGCTCTGCAGCCATTGGCCCTATTTCTTGCCTCTCTTCGGCTTCCCTTTCCCCTCTGGTCTGGCGCCGAGCTCTTTGGCGCTCTTTCCCTTTTGCCGCTTTCCGGCGCTCTCTACCTTTCCTGCGGGCTCTTTTTTAGCACAATCGCGCGAACGCAGGCGCAGGCGATGGCGGCCACTTTCGTTCTGCTCTTCGGCCTCCTCTTTGGCCCGTCGGTCCTTTTGAGATTCTTGCCTGCCTGCCGTTGGCCCATTCTGGAGGACATTCTCGTGCGGCTGGGAGCTGCCTCCCAGAATGGTTGGCCTGACCGTTTTCTGAACTTTGGTACCGTAGCCTTCTACCTTACCGCCACAGGTACCATTCTGTGTCTGTCGGCCGTTTTCCTACGGTCGAGACCTTTCCATTGATGGGGCTGGCAGGCCATGGAGGCGGATGGAGAGGTCATTGCCCACGTGGTGCCCGAGGGGCAGGCGGGACTGCGTCTAGACGTAGCTTTGGCGCAAAGCTTCCCCGAATTTAGCCGGGCACGGATCCAACGGGCCATTGGCGCCGGCGCCGTTCGATTGGGCGGTCGGCCGCTGCGGGCAGGGATGCGGCTCCGCGGTGGAGATCTATTAGAAATTTTTTTCGCAGAGGAGTCGGGTCCGGTGGAGCCAGAGCCCTGCCCCATGGCGCTGTGCATTCTCTACGAGGACGACCAGCTCGTGGCCATCAATAAGCCGGCCGGAGAAATTGTCCATTCGACGGCCCGGTCGTCCGGCCCGACTCTTGCCGGCGCCCTCCTGGCTCACACAGGCGGTGTCCTGTCCCGCTGCGGGGAAGTGCAGCGGCCCGGCGTCGTGCACCGGCTGGACCGGGATACCACCGGCGTACTGCTTTTTGCTAAAACGGACGAGGCCCATCGGGCCTTGTCCGAGCAGTTTGAAAATCGCTCCGTAAAAAAAGTCTATGAAGCGCTGGCCCACGGGATTGCCGGCCGACTTTTCGGCACCGCGGCGGGCCCCATCGGCCGGGATCCGCGCCGGCGCAGCCGTCGGACCGTCCTCCGGAAGGGTGGGCGGGAGGCACGCACGGATTGGGAGGCGGTTCCCTACGAGGATCAAAATTTTACCCATTTCACCCTTCGGCCGCGGAGCGGCCGTACGCACCAGATCCGCGTACATTTGGCCGCCATGGGCCACCCGATCCTTGGGGACGGCTTTTACGGCTGCCCCCGCCGGGAGCCGCCCGTGCCGCGGGTCCTGCTGCACGCGCGATCGCTGGCGTTCACGCATCCGATCGCTGGCCGACGGGTCGTCCTGGAAGCTCCCCTGCCGGCGGACATGACCTTTTGGCTCGACCGGAAGGAATATTCGGAGTGACAAAAAGAAAAAAATGTATAGAATTCACAACGGGGCATGAATGTTTTTTCTTCGTCCAATTGCGACCCTGCAAACGTCAGGTCGTACATGGGGCAGATGGAAAAAGCCGCCGTAGAGCTTCAAGAATCTGCGAAGAGCTCGAGGGATCCGTCATCTTCGCCGACCGATCGGATAGCCACCGTCAGTAGGATAGTCCCCCCGCCGAAAGAAATTGTTGGTCTGTTTGTTGCGAAGAACTTTTCCTCCTTCATTTCGATTAGGCTATGGTGGTATGGACTGGCCATGAACGCCGAAGCGGTCAGTTGGTGGGTGCGGAGTGAGTACGAGCGAAGTAATCAAGATTGGCACGTTTGGGATAGCAATATCGATGACGTTGAAGAACGATGGTTCGTCGCGAACGGAGGAGTGGCTGAATTTTTCACTGAAAAGTATGTTGTTGATAGAGAGAAACTATCATCCCTGACCGACACTTGGGGGCGGCGGGTTCTAACCGATAGCGAAATCGCGGAAATGAGTGAGATAATAGAGAAGCGAGGAGTTAAGGAAGGGAAAAAATGTAACCTTTCCAAGAACGCACTTATCGCGTTGGATATTCTTTTGCGGCACACAGGACTGGCCATAAAAAGCAAAATTTACTCTCAGCCAGGAGAACCGTTTGAATTAAAAATAATGACAGCTGGGGCGGGCGAGCAAGAATGGATACGGAAAACATCCTGGGGGAATGAAGACGCACGAAAAATTGAAATGTCCATAAGCGAAATTATACAGGAGGCGAAAGGGAAATTTTCGTTTGACAAAACGAGATCCATAAGGGCAAACGTGGGCAAATGGAATAGACAGTTTCCGCAATTTGCGCTTAGGAACGAGGGAGTCATTAGATCCTTGGAATTTTTTTATGACAAACTGCGCATCCCTAATACTACGCCTAGCGTAACTGTAATCAATTTTCCGAAGCACGGGTTTGCCGCGTTGGAGATTTTTTTAAATGCGGTCGGCCGTAGGATTTGTTTTGTTGATGTCACTGAAAGTGAAAGCGATAAAGTAACATGCTGTATTTTCAAGGCGGAGAAAATTCCGCCGGGCGAGCGGGGAATCAATTCGAAAGTAGCAGAGCAGCTCCAAACGATTGGGAGTTGGAATTAGAAAAGTGAGCAGGGCTGACCGAGGCATGGTCCCGGGCCGAGGGAAATGGACGGGCCCGACGGCCTGAAGGCGAACTCCCCGCCTACCTACTGTGGCAAAAAACCTTTTCTCTTCGCCCGCTTGCTGCTAAATGGCACCCATGATTGGTGCACTGCAGCGGATTCTTTCTCGGCACAGGCGTTGGCTTTTTGTCTGCCTGTTGGCCATTGTGGTGGTCCCCTTCGTGTTCACTATTGGTGCGGCGCCGGGCATCGGCGGGGGGAGGCGGCCGGCGCGACCGTTTTTTGATGTTAATCTCGCTTCTCCCAAAGAGATTGAGAGGCTACAGCGAGAAACGGCGTTCAGTCTTCACTTTTCTGGATTGGCCGAAGGCGTTTCCCTGGAAACGGCCATGATGGCCCGAGCCGCCTGGCTGTGGGTGGCCCGCCGGCTACAGGTGCCGGACCCGGGACAGGAAGAGCTGGATGAGTTTCTTCGCTCTCGGCCCGCCTTTTGCGAACCGGACGGGCAATTTTCCGAAAGGCGCTACCGGGAATTTTTCGACGCCCTCCGGGAGCGGATCCCGGAAATAGAGCCGATCATTGCCCGCACGCTGGCAGACGATTGGCGCATCAGCCAAGTGGCCGACATTCTTTCGCGTGCCGATTTTTCCTTGCCGTCGGAGGCCCTCCTTTGGGTGCGTCAGCTGCGGACCTGCTGGACCCTCGCCGGGGCCACGCTTCACTTCGATGACTTTGATCCCTCCATCGAAGTGACTGAGGGGGAGCTGGAAGATTTTTTTGAAGGCCACAGCGAAATTTTTCGCCTGCCGGCGCGCATTTTGGTGGATTACGTTTTCTTTCCCAAGCTTTTGGATGAGGTGAGCCCTCCCACGGAGGAACAGCTGCTGCAGTACCTGTCGCGTGGAAGCGGCGAAGAAAGGCAAAAAATCCTGCAGGAGAGGGGCGATGAGGTTCGCTCGGCCTATGCCTCCGCCGCGGCGGAGCAGGTTGTGCGAGCGCGGGCCGGCGAGTTCCTCTACCGGCTCCATGGGGCGGACGAGGCGCCCACACGGGAAAAGATGGCCGCCGTTGCCGGCGAGTTTGGCCTTTCGGTCCAGTCTTTAGAACCGGTCTATGAAAACATCCTTGATGAGGACGGCCCTCTGCCGCGGGACGTGCTGGCCGTCGCCTTCGAGTTGAGCGGGGATCATCCCATTTCCCATCCCGTCTGCGTAGACGGTGGCGCCTACGTGCTATTTCTTCGGGAACGGGATGCGGCTCGGGCTCGGGCTTTCTGGGAGGTGCGCAGGGACGTGGAAGAATACTTTCGCGCTCGCAGGCGCATAGAGCTTTTTGCAAACCGGGCCAAAGATTTGAGGAAACGGCTACGGGAAGGTCTCTCTTCTGGGGAGGATTTTAGAAGTGCCGCCACTCGACTGGGCTTTGAAACACAAAAACCTCTCTCATTCACGCTGAAGGAGCTTCCCCCCGAAATTCCCGCCGATCGGGTGGGCGCTTTCCTGTCGCTGAAGAAGGGCGATCTGTCGGATTTTCTTCTCCAGCAAATGGATTTGCAGCTCTGGTTCGTCGTGGACCGGCAGCAGCCGGAATTGGCCCAGGACGATGGGGAGGTGGTCGCAATGGCGGCCGCCATCCGGGCAGCGACGGGCCCCACTTTCCTGCGACAGTTCATTGAGGAGCTGATCCGCGGGCAGCTAGGGAAGTGAGCCCCTGTCGCGGCGGGATAGGCGAAGGAGCCAAGGGAGCGCCAAAAAAAGCAGCGGCAGTGTCAGGCAGGAGATGGCCAGCCGGACCAGCCCGCCGCCTTCCACGTGCAGCTGAAATTCTTCGGGCCGATCTGGCCCTTTGGGCTGATCTCCCAGCAGGTGGCAGAAGATTTGCCGAAGAAATTGCCGATTGCCGGCGAGGGCAAAGTGGCGATTGTCTAGGAAGCTTCCGCCAACGGCGGTCAGTTCCCAGTTCGTTGGTCCGTAGCCGTTGCGAACGGAGACGGCGACCGGCGCGGCGCCGGATCGCAGCAGCTCTCGAACGGCAAAGCGGTCGCCGGCGGGCCTATCCGGGTCCTCTCGCAGGACGCGTAGGGACTGGAATCGAACCGGCAGAGGATCGGTGGCGTTTGGATCGGCCGCCCCGATGTCTCCGTCTGGTCCGGCCGGAAGGGCATTCGGCGGGTCGGCCAGCACATTCCAGTGGCCGAGGAATTCTCCCAGCGTCGAGTGACTCTGCGGCGTCAGCAGTAGTAGAACCCGTCCGTTGCGCTCCTCTAGGAGATCCCGCAGGGCCACCCGCTCCTGCGAATTCAGCGGCAAAAGTGGGTCCAGGATGGCCAGTAGGGAGTCCGGCCCAGCCACTTCTCCGATCCGCCCCCCGTCGACGCTGTCGATTCGCCAGCCGTTTTCGCCGATCCAGCGGCAGAGGCGGCCCAGCCCCCCATCGCCCAGAACTCGGTCCGGCGTTCGCTCTCCGTGGCCCCGCAGAAAATAGACGGTCCGCGGCTCCCCTTCACCGACGGTGGCCGAGGCGGATATTTCCCGATCGCTGGATTGAATCGGGCCAAAGTGCCGTTCAATCAGGATAATAGTGCCGATCGCCGCAGAAAAAAGTAGTGACGCAGAAGCGCAGAGCTTCCACCGCCGCCGCCGCCGGGCCAAGCGAAAATCGTCGCGGGAAAGCACGGTCCTCCCCTATGGGAAAATCTGCCATCTGCACGAGGCAGAAATTTTCTATTTTGATTGAGCCGCCGCCCGGCCGTGGCACGGGTGAGCGTGACCCTTTTCCCTTGCATTTTTTCCGCTGAAATTTCAGCGTGGGGCCGATGGGGAGTTGCGCCCTTTGGATTCTGCGGGCTTGCCTTCGATTTACGCAAATCCTTTTACCTTTGCTGTTTATTGTCGGCTTGACGCTCTGTTTGGAGCGGGCCTTCTTTTTTCGACGGTCCCGACTGCGGCCGGAGTCGCTGCTCATCGGCCTAAAGAAGTTTGCCGTCGACGGCCGCTACGGCGAGGCGCTACGGCTCTGCGAGCAGACGCCCGGTCCATTGGCGCGCGTGCTAAAGCGGTTTCTATTGGCCTGTGAGGAGAGCCCCGGCGGCGACGGGGAGGAAAAGTGGCGGCGGCAGGCGGACTGGGAGCTGCGCGCTCTTGAGTGCCACATGGGGACCATTGCGCTTTTGACGAAGCTGTTGCCGCAGGTCGGCTGCCTGGGCGCGCTGTTGGCGCTATTGGACCATCTGCCGGCAGGACAGCCGATGCCTAGCGCTTCAGATTTTTTGGCCGCCCTGTTTCCGGCACTGGCCGCTACGGCCGGCGCCATCGCCCTAAACCTCAGCTACCATGCCCTTCACGGCCGGCTTGAGTGCCGGGGCCGGGAAATTTTTTCTGGTGCCGAGGAATTTATCAAATTTTATGGAGCCAAGCGGTGCGAGCTTTCTGGCATTCAAAATTGAATGTTCCGCCGCCTTCCTGCTCGCTGGATGGCGCCGTTCTGGCCATGCCTCTTTTATTGGTGGGCTTTTTGCTTTTTTTGAGTAGCCGCTTCCCCGCGGTGGCGGGATTGGCTATCGAATTGCCTGCCGGGTTCCCCTCCCTCGCCGAACCACGCGGCGCGGATGTGGCTGTTGCAGTCATGGGTTTGGGGCACTACGTCTGCGGAGATCTACTTTTGGACGGCGACGGATTGGCCGCCGCGCTGGCGAGGAGCGAAAAAAAAGGCACGGTCCTCCTTCACTGTGACCGCCGGACGCCGCTGGAGGACCTGCTGCGGGCCGCTGAAATTGCCAAAAAGGGTAACTTCGGCGCAATACAGGTCGCGATTGCCCCATGAGTCGGCGCCTGCTTTGCACCTGTTTCATCCTCGCGGCGGCGGGGGCCCTCTTTTTTCCCATGCATCCACGGGCCAGCCATCACATAAAAAAATTTGAGCCGCGACCATTTGTGACCATCCACGCCGTTTCGACGGAGTGGAGCCCCATTCCCGCCGCGGAAATTTATTTTCCCGGGCCCCACTGCGCCTGGCCGGCTGTGCCGGCCGGAGGGCATAAAAATTTCGGCCGGACCCAATCGCTGGCGGACGATCCCCCCTCCTGGGAGGGGCTGTTTTTGGAACCTTATACCCTGCAAGATTTTCGGCGACTGCAGTACGAGGACCTACTGCGGAATTTTCCGATGGGCGGCGAGGGCGTTCGACCCTAGCGAAAGTTCTTCGCACTGTGGCGCACGCGAGTCCGTCGCCCGAATAAGATCCAAAATTTGCTCGCGTAGCTCACGGAACCCGAGCCGCTTTTCGCAGGAAAGGGGCACTGGGGCACAGTCGGGATACTTTTGCCGAAAGATCCGCAGATTTTTTCCCGCCGCTGGCAGATCCATCTTATTGGCCGCCACAAGGAAGGGCCTTTCTGCCAGGCCGTGACCGTAGAGCAGCAGTTCTTCCCGGAGGGTCGCAAAATCTTCCCACGGCTTGCGGCCGTCCACCGCTCCCATGTCGATTAGTAGTAGAAGAATCGGACAGCGCTCCACGTGCCGGAGAAAACGGAAGCCGAGCCCCCGGTCGGCGTGGGCGCCGCCGATAATCCCCGGGATATCTGCAAGGGTAAAGCCGTTTTTCCCCGGCACGACGGCCACCTTCGGGTGCAGAGTGGTGAAGGGGTACGGGCCCGTTGGCCGCTCGGTGGCGGACAGGGCATTGGTGAGCGAAGATTTGCCGGCATTGGGGAAGCCCACCAGCCCCACATCCGCGATCACCTTCATTTCGAAGCGGAACTGGCCGTGCTCGCCCGGTTCCCCGGGAACGGTCCGACGGGGAGCCCGATCCGTGGACGATTTGAAGTGCTCATTGCCCAATCCGCCCCTGCCGCCCCGCAGAAGGACCGTCCGATCGCCGTCCCGTAGCAGTTCGGCGACGGGCTTTTCCGAGTCTGACCCGTAGACCACCGTCCCTTCCGGCACCCGCAAAATTTCATCCGCCCCATTCCGCCCGTGCCGTTGGGCTCCCATGCCCGGCTGCCCCGCCCCTGCCCGCCGGTGGGGGGTGAACCGATAGTCCACAAGGTCGCTCACGTTGTGATCGCAGAGCAAAATCACGCTGCCGCCGTTGCCGCCGTCGCCGCCGTCCGGCCCCCCCTTGGGGATATATTTCTCTCTGCGGAAGCTGAGGCAGCCGTGCCCGCCATCGCCCGCGGCAAGGAACACTGTCACCTCATCTACGAACATTCGCCCGGCGACCCTGAGAACGTGTCCCAGCTCGGCAACCACAATTCCAGCGGTGCCGTCCGGTTGCCGCAAAACAC
>JAIRMB010000047.1 GCA_031258995.1 Puniceicoccales bacterium | reverse complement strand
AGGGCGGATAGTGAAAAGATTTTTTTCAACCGCTAGCAAAAAAAACTTGCTTTCTGGGCGTCACACCTTCTAATGGATGAAGGAGAAAAAATATGTCATCAGCAAACGAATTGGGCCTTTTCCAAAAGTACCACCTTTCCTCGACGCTTCTGTCTCAGGTGCGGTCGGCGCTAAAGGAGGAATATGGTGCAGATAATATCACGAGCATTGCTCCATTGGTGGGTGCCGCTGATCTGACGGAAGCGACGGCCGTGCTCAGAAAAACCGGTTTGTGTTCAGACGCCGCGGATCAGTTGGATGCCATTGCTAAGGCCACGGGCCTGACGACCGGCCAGAAGGTTCTCTATTGGGTTTTGGCCTTCCTTTCGCTCGGGATTGCGTCCCTGGTGACCCATATTGCGGTTACTCGCGCCATTGCCGCGTCGAACACGGACGGCGTTTCTCCGGAGTTGAAGGACGTAGTAGGCGTTTTGACGAAGGTCGTGCGTGCTGCGCCCAGTGTCGCGTTACATCTTACCATAGCTAATGTTGATTTTATTTCCGTTAAGGAAACGACCTTTACTCTCCCGGGCGGTAAGTCTGTCGTTGTGAAAGATCTAGGTCAATTCTTGGAATTTGCCCAAACGGCCGCTAAGGACCATGGGATGGCGATTTCCCCGACTGCGCTTAAGAAGGGCAACAAGGATGTGGCAGAGTTTTGTTCTGCCATGAATAAGGCCATTCAGGCTAAGTTCTCTGTTGGGGGAGATATTTTTTCCTTGAACGAAAGCAAGAAACCCGATGACTCTGTCGCGGAAAGATTTAACGATACATTTCTCCACACGCTTACCATCGATGAGGGATTTTCCACCGTGTCGAGTGGGAATACAGCGTACGGAAAAGGGTTCGTCGCGCATTGTTTGTCTGCTTGCAAGCCGCTCTCTGATTTACTTACCAAATCCGAAAGCAGCTACATCGCGAAGCCGATCGCGATCGAACTCTCTAAAACGGGTGCAGATACTGACAAGGGGGTTTCTTTGCTCTCGGCACTCACCACGTCTGGCAAAGATTTGTTTGTGAAGACCGGAACCTCTCCCTGTGACGGTGGTAGTGTAGAGGCCATTATTGGTTCGATGGCCGATGGTTGTGTTAAATACATAAGGGAGACTGGCCTGTATGGATTGGTAAGCGGCACGGGGGTGCCCGTTATGCCGCCACCGCCTTCGAAGCCCACGGTTACGAAAGAGACTACGCAAGATCAATTCAATACGATGTTGGCGGATGTAGTTGGTTCGTTTCCGATTTCCAGTTTGTTCGCGAGGCCTTCCGGTCTCTCCTCCTCCGCTGCAATTGGCGATGCCAACGTGGCCGGGGCCCAAGCCGTCATTGACTCACTGTACATGTTCCGTGCGGAAGTTGTGAAGGGCATCGGGGCGGCTTTAGAAGCCGCGAAAGTGGACGCGGAGTCGGTGAAAGTCGGTGATGCGAAGGGGAAGAAGGAATCTTCGGTTGCTGCGGTCGTCGAGTTCATCCATTCGGATACAAAGCTGAATGAAAATACGAGCCTTAAAGGGCTGTATGAAGCTCTGGATTCTGCGCGTAAGAAGCTCGTTGCGGCTCAAGATGCAGCTGCAAATTATGCTCTGCCGTCGGTGGCGAAGAAGGATGACGCTGCTAAAGGCAAAAAAGAAGATCCTTCTGCTGTTAAAAAGTAAGTGGTCCGTAAGCGCTGGAATTTCCGGTCCTGCTCCTCGCACGTGTGGCGTACAGGATTGGGTCTTTTGGTATGACTGAAAAAAGAGCCCGCATTGCGGGCTCTTTTATTTTTCGTGACTGATGTTGGAGTGCGAGGTACCCCCCCACGGGTTTTATTGGGACAACAGCCAGCGTTCAGCGGCGATGGCCGCTCGAGCACCAGTTCCGGCCGCGACGATGGCCTGTCGATAGAGCGGGTCGGAACAGTCGCCTGCCAAAAAAATGCCAGGTACGGCGCTGCTGACTGGGTCAGCGCACCCACTTCGAAAGTAGCCATTTTCGTCCAGCCCTAGAACTCCGGCTGCGAAGGCGGAATTGGGCCGATGGCCGACGGAAATAAAGAGTGCTGCGCAGGATAAATGGGAAATTTGCCCCGTCCCTGCGTCCTTAAGCATTACCGCATTCATCCGTTTGCCGTCGCCTTCCGCCGATAGTACCACACGGTTCCAGAGCAGTTCAATCCTTTTGCAGGCTAACACACGCTCTGCCATAATCTTAGACGCTCGCAGGCGGTCCCTTCTGTGCACCAAATAGACTTTTTCGCAGAATTGGGCCAGAAACAGCGCTTCCTCCGCGGCGCTGTCCCCGCCACCGACCACAGCAACGATCTTACCGCGATAGAATGGCCCATCGCAGGTCGCGCAAAAACTTACTCCGCCCCCGGAGGCGTATTCTTTTTCGCCGGGGACATTTAGCGGGACAGGGGCAGATCCGGTAGCTATTACCAGTGCCTGGCACTGGTAAGGTTTCTCTTTGCCCTGCAAAATTTTTTGCTTCCCCTGGAGAGAGAGCATCTCGATTTGGTCTCCAGCGAATTCCGCACCGAAGCGTTCCGCCTGCCGTCGCATGCGGTCCACTAGCTCGTAGCCGCCGATGCCATCGGGAAATCCAGGGTAGTTTTCCACCGCAGATGTTTGCGTAAGTTGCCCACCCGGACGGTCCCCATCGATCACCAGCGGCCCCAGCCCTGCTCGCGCCAAATAGAGGGCGGCCGTCAGTCCCGCGCAGCCACTCCCCACTACGATAGTCCGCCGCTCCACAACATTGCCCATTGCTAGAAGAGGCAATGGCGGATCAGGTCAGGCGCAAGGGAAAAGCTTGCTCCGGGACCGCCACCGCACTCTCTCCGGCCAATGACGAATGGACAATTCATGCGGCTTCAGCGCTATCTTTCTCTCTGCGGAATTTGTTCCCGTCGACGGGCCGAGGATGCGATTTCTCGTGGTGAGGTACTTGTAAATGGCCAGAGGGCCCAATTGGGCATGCTCATTCGGGCCGGCGAAAGTACGATCACCTTCCACGGCGAGGAAATTCGCTTGCCCAAGAGGAAGTCCCCCACGGTCATAGCCCTTCATAAGCCGCGCGGCTATCTCTGCACGCACAGTGACCCGCACCACGGCGATGGAAAAACCATCTACGCCCTTCTTCCCCTCCATAGGCAACGCAAACTCATCTGCTGTGGACGATTAGACAAAAATAGCGAAGGATTGGTGCTCCTGACAGACGACGGTTCGTTGGCGGCAGCACTCCTGCACCCTTCCCGAGGTATCGAAAAATTTTATCACGTCACAATCGATAAACCGCTGGAAGAAAATCATCAACGCGTGCTACGGGCGGGAGTGGAAGAGGGCGGCGAACGGCTCACGCTCCATTCCCTGCGTGTCCTCGCCAAGTGCCAAAGACAGATCACCATCGTACTCCACGCCGGTAGGAAACGACACATTAGACGTATGTTGGGCGCTCTCGGCTACGAAGTCCGACAGCTGATCCGCTATCGCATCGGCTCCTTCGGACTGGGCACTCTCCCGCCTGGCCGCCACCGACGGCTCACGGAAGCGCAGGTGGCTGCTCTCCTGCAAAATCCGGACCGCTTGACGGACTCCTTTCGGACTCCATAGTTCATCCGGTAGTGGGCGTACTATCCCTGCAAAATTTATCTCTCCGACAGGGGGAAAATATTCTCATAGAGAATGTTAGCTTTGATATCGACGGCGGTGGGTTGCACGTACTCATGGGACCCAACGGCGCCGGGAAAAGTTCTCTGCTGAAAGCCATCGCCGGCCATCCGGACTATCGGCCATTCGCCGGGCAAATTTTATTGAACAACGTACCGATAAACAATTTCTTGCCGGAAGAACGCTCCCGCCGGGGCATTTTTTTAGCCTTTCAAAACCCCATTGACCTGCCAGGGGTCTCCGTCGCCCAGCTGCTCAAGAGTGCCCGCCAAGCGCGGCTCCCGCCGGGCGAGGTATTTGACGTAATTTCTTTTTATAATGAATTTTACGAAGCGCTGGGGAGTCTTTCCATGGACCGTTCCTGGGCAAACCGTTCCGTCAATGAGGGCTTCTCCGGTGGGGAACGAAAGCGCTGCGAACTGTTGCAAATTTTGCTTTTAAAACCGGCCTTTATTCTTCTCGATGAAATCGATAGCGGTTTAGACGTAGATGCCCTGGGCCTCGTAGGGAAAACGCTCCGTCGGCTTCGGGAAGCGGGAACCGGAATCCTTCTTGTCACTCACAGCCGAAAGCTCTTAGATTTTTTAGCGCCCGATAGTGTGCTCATACTGCATGGAGGCCGGCTGACCGGTTCCGGCGGTCCCGAACTGGCAATCGAAGTCGAACGGCGTGGATTTCAAATGTTTGCGAAAGAGCGGAATGGATAATGGTAGTCCCGATAGCGACTTTTTCTACCGTACGGACTACGCCCACGATGTCGGCCGCGGCCTCAGTGAACAAACGGTGCGTCATATTTCGCGACTTAAAGGGGAACCGGGCTGGTTATTATCATTCCGACTGAAGTCATTAGAAATTTTTCAAAAACTTGCCATGCCGGATTGGGCCCCCCTAAAGAAAGAAGACTTAGACTACGGAAATATCCGCTATTATCTTGCGCATGAACAATTTCCAAAACGAAATTGGGAAGAAGTGCCGGAAGAAGTGAAACGAACCTTTGACCGGCTGGGCGTTCCGGAAAAAGAGCGAAAATTTCTCGCCGGCGTGGAGGCCCAATTCGATAGCGAAATGGCTTACGCCAATCTTAAGGAAGACCTTATTAGGCAAGGTGTTATATTTGTAAGTTCCTCGGAAGGGCTACGGGATCACGAAGAAATCTTTCGGCCCTATTTCGGTACCCTCGTCTCTTCCAGCGACAACCTCTTCGCCGCGCTCAACGGTGCCGCCTTCAGCGGTGGCAGCTTCATCTATATTCCTCCGGACGTAAAAGTTGCTCAACCGCTGCAGGCTTATTTTCGTATCAACGCAGAACAGTTTGGCCAATTCGAGCGGACCCTCATTATCGTTGGGGAAAATGCGGAAGTTATTTACCTGGAAGGTTGTACTGCGCCGCGCTTCGAAACAACGACCCTGCATGCGGCGGTAGTGGAAGTTTTTGCTTTGGCGGGCGCTAAGGTACAGTACGTTACCGTACAAAATTGGTCCGACAACGTGTATAATCTGGTCACCAAGCGCGCTAAAGCGTTCGAAGACGCGGAGATTCGTTGGATTGACTGCAACATAGGATCCCGGCTCACTATGAAGTATCCTGCCCTCCTCCTGGCTGGCGAACGGGCTCGCGGCGAAGTGCTATCTATCTCCGTCGCCCACAATGGCCAACGGCAGGATACGGGAGCACGGGCGATCCATCTGGCTCCTCGCACTAGCTCTCAGCTCATCGCCAAATCCCTCTCCATCGGGAATGGAGCGGCCACCTACCGGGGCAAAATTTTCCTGGCTCCCAGCGCCGACCACTGCCGCAGTCACAGCCGCTGTGATGCACTACTTCTCGGAGAAGAGGCTATTTCCCAGACATTTCCAGAAATTCACTGTCAGGGGGAAGGCTGTACCGTTGAGCACGAGGCTTCCGTCTCCAAAATCTCCGACGAGCAGCTTTTCTACCTTCGGTCTAGGGGTTTAGACGAACGTGGAGCCCTCGGTCTGATGGTCAACGGATTTTTCAGCGACCTCATTCGCGAATTCCCTATGGAGTATGGAGTTGAGCTTAAAAGGCTGATTGAAATGGAGATGGATGACATAGGGTCTGGAGAATCGGTGCCGTGAGTGCGGCCGAATTGCTCTCCGGTCCGTCCGGCTACGGCTTAGAAAAAGACGACTTGGGCTGTTTCTATTGCGACCGTTGCTTAGATGATCGTACCCCCATCCGGCTGACGATTGGCGAAGGAGTCCGCTTCCGCTATTTTCTTCATGCCGCTCCGGTAGAAGAAAATTTTCAGCGTGTGGTAGAAATCGATCTGACCGGTCCCGGCGCACGGGTGGAAGTCTACGGCCTGGTCATCGGTTCCGCCAATAGGTCCCTTTCACTTTCTATCTCTCTGCGGCATAGCGCTTCAGATAGTCATTCGCTCTGCCGACTCAATTCCATCGGCGCGGACCGCGCGGACCTATCCCTCGTCGGCCGCGTCACGGTCCCACGCGGGGCCCTCTGCTGTTCCAGCATTTTATGCAATAAAAACCTACGCCTTTCGCCGTCTACCCAACTGCGGACCTTACCGATCCTGGACATCGCCGCACCGGACGCCCGCTGCAGCCACGGCACAACGGTCGGCGGACCGAATCCGCAACAGCTCTTTTACATGCGCTCCAGAGGATTGGATCAAAATTGCGCCCGTAAATTGCTCTGTGATGCCTTTGCCGATGAAATAACTCGTCACTTTCCAGTAGTATACAGATTGCCGCTGCCGTGAATTAGCCTAGGATCGTGACAAAAAGTGTAGCGCCAGTCCTGCTGCACAGAAGAGCAGGGTCGTAATCAAAAAACGGCCCACCACAAGACTTTCCGGCCAACCGCCCAATTCGAAATGGTGATGTAAGGGCGCCATGCGGAAAATGCGGCGACCGCCGGTCCAGCGGAAATAGTGGACCTGAAGCAGAACGGAAAGTGCTTCCAATACAAAAACTCCGCCCATAACGGCCAGCAGAAAGGGCTGTCGAATTAGCAGGGCGGCGCTGCCCAGGAGCCCGCCGATAGCGAGCGAGCCGCTGTCGCCCATGAAAATGCGAGCCGGCTGGCAATTATACCAAAAAAAAGCCAGTAGCGCGCCCGCGAGGGCCATCAAGAGGACAGCCAATTCCGCTGCACCGGGTACGGCCGGTAATCCGCTCCGATCAACGCTAAGGCACACTGCCGCAAGTGCACAGCCCGTGGCGATGGAGCAGCCGGCGGCAAGGCCGTCAACGCCGTCAGTCAAATTTACGGCGTTTCCTGAGCCAGAAATTACTAGAAAAGTGAATGCAAAGGACAGAACTGTAGGAAGATGGCCCCAAAGCGGTGTGGATCGGAGCGGAATCCAAAGTTCGTGGA
>JAIRMB010000004.1 GCA_031258995.1 Puniceicoccales bacterium | reverse complement strand
TGGCTCCCTCTAGATGGACATATTCGGGGATTCCGCCCTTAAAGGGCACCTCCACTTCGCCCTGTATGAGGGGCGAAATGTAGCGGAAAAAATTGCTAGAGATCATGGATCCGCTCTCGTCGATCCACGCAGCGGGGAACTCTTTCACCTTGCCGGCCACCTCTTCCAGCGGCACGAGGCCGTAGGAAACGGCATAGGGGGAATCGCCCTCGCGCACGATGGTGACCATCTTCCCCGTCTCGCCCCCTACGGCCGCCTGTACGGCCCGCAGACCGCACTGATAGGCCTCGTCGTTGTCCCGCAGTGAGCTGCAGTGGGCCGCGCTCCGCTGCGAAATGCCCAATTTGGTGGTGCGCGCTTTGATTTTCAGATGCTGCTCCACGAGAAATTGTAGATGCTCCGCTGCGCCGCCCAGCTCCGTCCGTCCCAACGGATCCTTAATGCCGCTCGTGCGTACGTATTCACCGGATCGATTGCGAATCCCCTCCGACACAACAACCAGACAATAGCGGTTATGTTCCAGCACTTTTTGCACGGCCGCGAGGAACTCGTGGTCGTGGAAGGGCCGCTCCGGGATATAGATTAGGTGCGGCGCATCGAAGGGCGTGCCCATGTGGCGGGCCAGCACGGAGCCGGCGGCAATCCAGCCCGAATCCCGGCCCATGACCTCCACGATGGAGACCAAGTCGAAATCTCCCATGGACTGATCGTCGATGGCGATTTCCCGCGCCGTGGTGGCCACGTACTTTACTACGCTGCCGTAGCCGGGGGCGTGGTCCGTAACGGCCAGGTCATTGTCGATGGTTTTCGGCACGCCGATGGTGCGCATCGCGTGGCCGATTTTTTTTGCATGTCCGTCAATTTCACGGGCCACGTACTGGGACCCGTTTCCGCCTATGTAGAGGAAATAGCGTATATTACGTTCGGAGAATATGCGGAAAAGGCCGTCCAGATCCGAAGGCTGGAAGTGGCAGCGGCAGCTGCCCAGTGCCGAGCCGGGCGTGTGGCGGAGCCCCCGGATGACGTGTTGGGACTCTTCGGCCAGATCGATGAAATTCCCACCCAACATGCCCCTGAGCCCGTAGGCGGCGCCATAGATTTCCTCGATGCAAGGGTGATTTAGCGCTTCCTGCACGATCCCCGCCAGAGTGGAATTGATCACCACCGTCGGCCCGCCCGATTGCGCCACCAGCAGATTGCCACAAAAATCCCCTTCTCCCTCGCCCATAGTTCCCGCAGTTCACTGAAGAGACGGGAAAACGAAAGTAAATCTCAAATGGGGTTTTTTTGCTATCGCCCTGTGGAGCTTTTTCGTTAGCAAACCTTCACGGCAGGCGCCGTCGATCGCCCATTCTCCGGCGAAAAATTTTCGCTATATGTGTTTAGCCATTGAATCAATCCCCGCACGGCAAGATAGTGTGCCGCTGTCACCCCAAAGGGAAAGGCGTTCGGTTTTACTGAAAATTTTCAGGAAAAATTTTTGCCGGTGCCGACCCTAACGCTTTGCCCCCAGAGCCCAGCGGTAGCAGTCGCGGTAGCGGCCGGCGGAAGCCTTCCAGGAGAAATTCAGGTCCATGGCCTGACGGATCATGGCATTTATGTGGTCCGGACGGTTGTGGTAGCTGTGGCAGGCCCAGCCCGCTGTCCCATGGAGAGCGCTCGGAGTGAGATCATTAAAGAAAAATCCGGTCCCTTCGCCGGTTCTTTCGTCGTAGTGCCGTACCGTATCCCGCAGGCCGCCCGTGGACCGTACGATGGGTAAAGTGCCATAGCGTAAAGAGTAGAGCTGACTTAGGCCGCAAGGTTCGAAGCGGCTCGGCATGAAAAAAAAATCGCAGCCGGCCACGATGCGATGTGCAAACGTCTCATCGTACCCAATGTGCACGGCTACGCGACCCGGAAAGGCCCTAGCCAACGCACGGAAGTGCTCTTCCAATTGTCCATCGCCGGCCCCGAGCAGAATGAATTGCAAATTCATGTCATTTAGGATCCAGGGCAGCGCGTCGGCCAGGATGTCGAGGCCTTTTTGCCAATGAAGCCGTGCTACGACTCCGAAAAGTGGGACGGAGGGACGGATTTCTAGTCCGCAGCTCCTGCGCAGCTCATCCTTACAGATCCATTTGCCGTCCCAGCATTTTGAATCGTAGTGGGCGGCGATGTGGGAATCGGTGGCCGGGTTCCAAAGTTCGCAGTCGATGCCGTTAAGCACGCCAATCAAATCCCCGCCGCGGAATTGGAGCACGTCTTGGAGCCCACAGCCGAACTCTGCTCCGCGAATTTCTTGCGCATAGGTGGGACTGACCGTTGTCAGTTTGTTTGCAAAGTAAAGCCCACCCTTAAGCACATTTACCCCTCCACAGGCCTCCAGCTTGTCCTGGCAATAGAGCCAATCGGGAAGGCCGGCCCAGGAGAGGAGGGAACGATCCGCATAGCCTTGATGAGCAATATTATGAATAGTAAGCAGGGATGCCGTGGAGCAGAGGCGGCCTCGGCGAGCTACGGTCTCCAAGTACACGGGCACCAGCGCGGCCATCCAGTCATGGCAATGGAAAACGTCCGGCGTCCAATCCAGGAAATCGGCCAGATCCACCGCCGCGCGGCAGAGAAATGCAAAACGCTGGGGGTTGTCCTCGTAGCCACGATAGCCATCGTCGTAGGGCCGCCAGCGGTCAAAAAACTGGTGATGCTCCAAAAAATAGACGCGCAGACCATCGGCCTCGACGAGCTCGTGAATTCGCCCCCAGTGTTCCCCGCCCAGGTGGACGCTAAAAGGGGAGGGCAATGGGCGCATGTCTCTGCGCCAGCACTCTTGGATGGACCCATGGAATGGCAGCAGAACACGGACATCGTCGCCGCTGCGACGCAATTCGCGGGACAGGGCGGAGACGGCGTCAGCCAGTCCGCCCGTTTTCACGTAGGGAGAGAACTCGGCCGTAACCATTAGGATCCTCATCTTGATAGCCCGGTTAGAGGAAGATTGCTAGAAATCATGAATTAATTCCATGGGGGAAATGAGAACCCGCCCACCGCGATGTTATGCGAAAAGCGCTGCCGTGTCCAGCCATTCCATTTTGCGTCCTACGAACGTATTCTCCGCAAAATTTTCAACTACAAGGGAACAACACATTTGCCGCTTGCCGCGGCGACTTAAAAGACTTGCCGGGCAAGGTGGACTCCCTAGACGAAAGTTGTGTTCACCTTTTTTATCGTGCTGCTTTCCATTGCGCTCCTAGGAGTGAGCGCTTTTGCCGTCCTGCTGGTGCTGATGCAGCGCTCGCCGGAAGGTGGCGGCTTTGGCAGTGCTCTAGGCAGTGGAGCCGTGGAGTCGGTCTTTGGCGGCGATGCCGGCGACGTGCTTATCCGAGGAACTGCGAAGGCCATCGGCACCTTTTTTCTGCTGTCCCTTCTACTGTCCCTCTGCTACGTACACCGGCCCCGATCGGCTCGGTCCTCTTACCACTTGCCAACTCAGTTGGCCACGCCACATCCTAGCGACGCGCCGCCGGCCGATGAATAAAATGCGTCCATTTTGCTATTTGCCGTTGGCCCTTGTGACTTTTCCGCTGCAGCTGTCGGCCCTGCCGGATCGGGAGCGGGAGGCCCCGCATCTGCCCCCTGCCGTCGCGCAGGAGTGCTATAGGGAGGCGGGAGAGCGAATGGATCGGCTGCGAGAAGAGTGGTCCGGCTGCCGCTTCATGATCGATGGCAGGGAGCTATTAGGGCAATGGGACGGCCCTCGAACGTTCCTCCGCT
>JAIRMB010000035.1 GCA_031258995.1 Puniceicoccales bacterium | reverse complement strand
AATTCGCGGGCGCCTTCGGGAGTAGTTTTAAAGAGGGTGGGGAGTTCAATTTCTAGAAAATCACTTTCATTTAAAAAGTTGCGCGCGGCAGCGGCGATCTTATGGCGCCGCAGAAGCCGACCGTAGCACCTGGGCCGGCGCAGATCCAAGTAGCGGTAGGTGAGCCGCACTTCCTCATTTACCTTCTCCGCCGTTCCGTCATCCAAGGCAAAAGGGAGCGGATCGGCGAAATTGTGGACAATAGCCCTACTAACGGCAACTTCCACCTCGCCCGTGGCCAATTTGCCATTGGCCGTCTCCTTCGGCCGCAGGCGCAAAATCCCTTCCACTCCAATGACCGACTCGCAGCGGAGGGCGGACAGCGATTCCAACTCCAGATGGTGCTGCACGTCGATGAGTAGCTGCACGACCCCCGTGCGATCTCCCAGATCGAGAAAGAACAGCCCGCCGTGGTCCCGCCGGGCCCGAATCCAGCCCACCAGCCGGACCGATTTCCCGACGTCACCGGCCCTCAGTTCTCCACAGCAGTGGGTCCGTTTCATGGTGGCTAGAGCCATGGGTGGCGCTTGCGCCTTGGCAACGGGAAAGTGCGAGAAACCACATCAATCGGCTACCAAAATACAGAAGCCGAACGCAGCAGCGGGAGCCGGCCGCTCCCCGCTGCCATACGTCTACGAACTATTTCAACGCACCCTGCAGTTTCGACATCTCTCTCTCAAGCTCTTCGCGGCCTTCCAACACTTTGCCGGCCTCGATGAGCTGTAGCCCCCGGTCGATCGCATTTCGCGCCTCCGGCTGGCGGCCGGCTTTGACGAAGCAGTCAGCGGCATAGTAGCAAAGCAGCGGATCTTCGAACATTTGCAAGTAGAGCTCATAGACCTTTGTCGCCGCCTCGATACCGTTCAACTGCCATTCGCAGAGGGCCAGCATGATGAATGGCTGAATTTGGATTTCTTCGATAAAGAGCCGCACAATGACGGAGAACATGGCGCTCGCGGCTTTGTACTCCTTCTCCTCGTAGGTTTTCATCGCGATTCCATTCAGGACGGTGTAATCTTCCTGATTCAACACACCTTTGAGAGTTTGCTTGTCGGACGGCGACTTCATCAGGCTGGGCAGGGCATTTCGAATTTTGTCGAAGACGGCCTTTGCCTGCCCTTTTTCGTCGCGGGACAGAAAAAATTCCACGCCTTCCATGGCGATTACCTCGCCTTCCTTGAGAACGTTGAGGATCTCGTGCATGCGCCGTTCCTTAAGTAACTCCGGCGATTCGAACGGATTCGGCTCTCCGCCTTCCCCCTTCACGACCTCTTCGGCCACTTTTTTGGCGATTTCTTCCAGCATCGCCTCCTGTTCTTTTGTTAATTCAGCCATAGCGTACCTCGTTTTTAGTGGATAAAGTGAACCCCGCACAGGTAGTTCAAACGCATTTTTTCATTGGTGCAAAAATTTTTTTTTGGCAACCATCTTTAATTCCCTTGCCAAGTAAAACTTAACGCCCAAAAAATTATTTACTCCGCCGCTCCTTACAGAGAAAATCAAGCCGAAGAGGGCAGCCGCCCAAGGAGAATTGCTCCGTGATCCGTCGGCGCAGGTGGGACAGCTGAGCGGCGGCTAGCCGCTGCCTATCATTGCAGTAAAGACGGATAGTTATCGGTGAGGATGCGGTTTGCAGGGCATAAAAAAGCTTGAAGGGCTTACCCCCGCCGGGGGCCGCTATGCCGCCCTGGCAAAGCTCTCCCAAGAACCTATTTAACGGGCCGGTGGCAATCTGTCGGCCGTTCCGTCGACGCAGATCTAGGGCGCAGGAACAGATTGCTCGGACCCCTTCGCCCGTTGTCGCGGAAAGGAAAAGCAGGGGCAGCTCGGGCCAACCGAATAGCTCCCGCCGAAGGGCGTCGGCGAACTCGCGTCGGAAGTGGCCGGCGTCTTCATAGGTAGGCAGGGCGTCCCGCCGGAGGGCATCCTGCGCCAAATCCCATTTATTTACTGCTACGGCGAAGCACTTGCCTGCCTCCCGCACCTCTTCGGCGATAACCTTATCAAAGGCCGTAAGCCCGCGGGCCGCGTCTAGAATCAAAAAAACGACGTCTGCCGCGGCCAGCGCTCCGCGGGAGCGGAGGGAGGCGAAATACTCCACCGGCGAGGAAATTTTTTTGTTCGCCCTCAGCCCCGCCGTATCCAAGAGACGCATGGAGTGCGGACCGTCGCCGCCTTGAAAGAGAAAATCGCCTAGCACCGTGTCGCGGGTTGTGCCGGCGATGGGGCTGACAATCATGCGGCCTGTCCCGAGCAGTGCATTGGCTATGGAAGATTTGCCCACATTTGGAGCCCCCAGGAGGGCGATGGTGAGAGTCTTTTCCTCTTTTCCTGAGATTGTCGGTGGAGGCAGATCCCGATAGATGCTGGCCTCTAGCCTTTCAATCCCACGGCCGTGTTCAGCGGAAATGGCAATGGGTGCCTCGGCGAATCCGAGTGAGGCGCACTCGTAGGCGATCACCTCTTGATCCGGCCCATCGACCTTATTCACGGCCGCCACAATTCTTTTTCCGGTCCGCCGCAGACGTTCCGCAATTTCTCGGTCCTGGGGCAGAACGCCCGCACGGCCGTCCAGCACAAAAACAAGCAGATCCGCCATGGCGAGTGCCAGATCTACCTGAGCTTCTACGGCGGCCACCAGCTCGGCCGGCGTTTCTCCGCCACTTAGACCTAGCCCACCCGTGTCCAACAGCGTCGCACCGTTGGGCAAATCTGCCGACAGGACGTCACGGGTGACTCCCGGCCTGCCGTGCACGATGGCGTCGCGCGAATTGGTCAAACGATTAAACAATCGGCTTTTGCCCACATTTGGCTTTCCCACTAGCGCAATGCAGAACCGCCCCACGATGAGCCATCGTCGCTAGGCCACTGTGGTGGGAGCAAGCTAAAAACCCATCGAAAAAAATTTCCTCGGTCGGAAACCAGGGGGAACTTGCTTTCCCCAGAGCTGCGGGCGTCACACCAATTACAATGATGGTTGAAGCCAGTGCGAGCCGCCTTTGTTGAGACAGCCTACGTAATTGCCGCTTTCGAAGATGTGACGAACGAAACCTTCATTTATTGAGATAATTCTACCCTGATTTTCTTCTATGACAGCATCAAGAAGATCCCTATCGTTGCCCAGATTCCTCAAAAGTTCCCGATAGCTCAGAGCACGGGGACCGCCGCCATCGGCGGTGAAAAGTTCGCCAAAGACGAGGTCAAAGGCACTGTCCGACGGCGTATAGCCAGTTGCAGCACAGGCAGCCCACAGATTCATCAGGTGGTCGGTGGACCACGGCGCGTTGGACAGTTCTCGGTTCGGGTCTTCGGGGGGCTGTTCGGCGTACAAAACGAATATGGCCACTTCGCCGCCCCGCTGCGGCACTGCCAAATGCATGTGCTGCTCATTGGTCGACATGAAAAACACGGGCATTTCGGTGGCACGGCAAACTGTCACGAGCTCGCAGTCGCCAACCCAAGCGTGTTCTTGGATAATGCCGTGGGTAAGGTGCCACATGAGCCTGCCCAAGCGGGTGGTTGCGTCGTTGCGCCAAAAACCGGGCGTAAGCATACGTTCAACGTAGGTTCTACCGGCTGTCTGCAGCCGGAGCCCTTTACCCGCGGAAAATAGTCTCGCTTCAAATGGGCTTTCGTAGGCCAAATCTCCGTAGCCTATCCATGGCAACGGAATTTTTGCTGCCCGCGCGATGGATCGCAGCTCCAGGACCCGATCGTCCGGCGAATGACTTGTCGTATCGCGATTCGCTACTGCCGAAATTTTTTCCAAGTTACTCCGATCCAGTGGATCCGGCGATTCGGCCAATGATTTCTGTAACAGAAAAAGGTCCATCAGGTAGCCCGTTTCGCAGAGGTCTGCGATGTGTTGGGCATTGGGATTGGCCAGCGCCAATTTTAAACGACTTACAAATACGTCTTTATAAATATTCCTGCTAAAAAGCGTATCGAGTCTTCCGGACTGGGGCAATTCGGCCGATGCGGCCAACGCGGGGAATGTCTGGAAGCGATGCCGCGCCATTTGTAGAATGAGGACGTTTCTGGCATTTTTTAGGACGCCATCGCGATAGGAGGCACTTCCAACGCCTTCCCGCATGCTAGTGAGGAGATCGTTGGCCGCCCGGCGTACATCGCTATCTCCGCTAATTCGCTGCTCCTGCGCCAATTCATACCAGAGAATTTCTTCGCTTGCGTGAACAACAAACTGCTCCAATTCACCGGCGTTCGCCCGTATTTGGTTGTAAGATTGCATATTTCTTACGTTCTTTAGCCTAGTCACCATCGCGCGTATGCGTGAGCCGATGACGACATCTTCGCCGTAAGGTTCGGCCCTCGCCGACAGCAGCGTCTCCAGCTTCGCGGCAATGTCAGCAATCTCTTGGGAATAAAGCTTTAGCCGACAAAGTGTTGTGCTATCGCTGTTGTATTCCAGGGAAGGATCCTGCCCAGCAACGACGGCAAAAAGGCAATCGCCGCGCCCCCCTCTGTCCCATAGGTGAAGCAGCAAATTGCCGTAGCGATAGGTGCCAGCATGGATAGCTCCTCCCGCACGATAGTTGGGCGGTCGCTCCGGTATCGGAATGGCCGCCGACCCTGCCGTTGAAAGTGCCCTAAGACCGAAAGAAGCAGCGGTCTCATCGGGAAGCGATGGCTGGAAACTTGCGGTAAACTTCGCTGACCTTTTCACGGCCACAATTGGCACAACCGCCCCTGCCGCAATAATAAAGCGGCTACCCGCTTCCATCCGATCGATCGACAACAGGTGAAACTTCGTAATAAGTTTACGGAAGCGACCGTCGCGGATAAGGAATTCTATTCCTTCTTCCTCATTCGCTTCCCGAGAATGTGTTCTACGTATATGGTCTCGGTAAAATGCGAGAAGAGTTTCAAAGGCATTCGCTCTAAAGGCAGCGTTTAGCGCATCATCTATGAGCACGATATCCATGAAATTAACGCAAAATAATCTCCATGCGCCCTTTTGGGGATCAGGTTCGACGCACATGGTCATATATGCATAGGGGGACGCTACCGGCGGGAGGGACCTGACCGAAAGAACCGCTTCTAGCCGTCGCAAATATTCGTGATGGCACGCGATGAGGCCACCGCTAGAATTGTTACTTTTTTTCGCTATTAGTCCTGCAATGATCGGATCAGAGGTGCAAGCGCACAGCAAATAGGAACCGAGCACGATCGCGATTGAGTCTTCCAGGCTGGCTGCTTTCTCCGGTCCAACCGAAGCGAGTGCGGCAGAAAAATGTTCGCGAAAGGCGAAATATATCGCTCCATAGGCACCATTTGGCAGGAATGGGAAGTCTGGAAAATTTTCATTTATAAAACAGAGTGGACGGAGCCCATTGGCAAGTGTGTCCGTTTGCACCGCGCCCAAAAGAAGGTGCGGTTGCGACACTACGATCGAACCGGCAAAAAGATTGGAAAATGTAATAGACTGCTGAAGTCTTCCACTATGCATAGCCGTGACGTAGGCCGCCATCGTCGCCATCTTTATTTGTGGATACATTTCTCCAAACCAGCTATTTGCCATATCTTCGCTGGACGGCGTCGCCCGGCCCCGCACCGCCTTCTGGCGAAGTTCGGCCAGTAAGGTACGAGCCCGATCGTCTTGTCCCACAAGGAAGTCCATGCTCCCCTGGGCATCCGTTGGCAGGCCAAAATTGTAGGCATTTGCCATGTAGAACATGTGCAACTCGGCGATGAAATCGCCTGGGGAAATGTGCAAAACATCCAGCGGCTTTTCGCGCACGTAATTTTCAAATGCGAAACAAAAATCTTTCCAAATGTCTTCATCTGCCCGCTGTGAGAGTCTATAGGAAACAATCTGCAGGGATAGTCTTGCCTGAGTCCAAACTGACCGCGCAAACCCATTGATTTGGGGCACTTCGGCCCCAGGGCCGCCAAGAGCTCCCTCGACGACACTTAGCCATGGCTGTCCGGAACCAAGGAATGCCCCGTGGCGGCGCAGCACGGGAATGGAACTTATCACTTCCCGCCAGCACAACGAAAGCAAAAGAAAAGCGACCGTTGCCAATGTCCCGTTACTAACCGCGACCGAGGCGGCGCCACGGGAAGCAAAGACTTCGAGAAATCGCTCCGCCAGACGGTGAAAAAGCGCCTCACTGGGAATTTTAGAGAAAGCCTCAGCGTTCGGATAGAAGAAGCAAACTCGGCCCGACTCTGTGTTGGAGGCCTCATGGGCCATTTGCAGAAAAAAAAGTAATTCTGTTGGCCTTTGAGCTAGGGACGAACCGAATGCCCGTTGCAGCGTGATTTCATTGAAACGAAGACCTCGTTCCCGTGCGACGTTTTCAAGCAAGTACGAAAACTGGCGGGAAAGATAGGGATATGCGAAAGTTCCCATGGGCATTTTCCGTTGTGAAAAAGATAAATAAAGCAAGAAAAATATGTAACCGTGGAGCGCATTGCCGTGGCTGGCTATCGCTGTTAGATATTTGTAACAGACAAAAATGTTCAGCGACTCACTATACTTATAGTATTAGCTAAAATTAGGAAGCAGCGACTGGCGCAATTCCGTTCGGCGGCGTGAGGCCTCTTCGCTATCGTCATTTCCTAGTGCTGCCAATTGACGCGCCACATAGCGCCGCTGAAGATTACTCAAGCATTGCTCTAATTGGAAGGAAAAATTTTCTTCTGCAATGGCCGAAAATAGTAACCCATGGACATAATTCCTGTCCCCTTCATCGAGTGCCTCCTGCGCCTCTTCTGGACCGATGCCGTTTCCAAATTCGCCGATAAAATAATTCAGCAGCCGATCGCCCGTCGAGTCCCCGTCGAGCCATTCCGGAAGAACCCGTTCCGACAATGCGGGCCGCATCTCCGGGCGACAAAGAAAAAGCCAAAGGAGGTGATCGCTGGATCGGACCGGAGGGCTGTCTACCCGTGGCGTGGAGTTCTCCAACGTTTCCATGGGAGACCAGCGGACATGATCAATCCGCAGAGCATCCAAGGGGATGGCGGTTTTTCGGGAGAGCTCTTCCAAAAGTTCCCATTCAACGCTGCGCGATTGGGCCGCTCCGATGATAGTCAGAATTTGACGTAATGCCTCCTGCCGCTTCCCCAGGGGCAGATCCGAGCCACTCGGCAAATGGGCTTCCACCAAAAGCTCAACAGGGGACTGGGCCCGTTTTCGCAGAGACCGAATTCCCTCTCCGCCTTCCCGTAAAAAAAACTCATCCGGATCTATGCCATCCGGAAGCGGCAGGAATCGGATGCCAATGCCCGCTCGGAGCGCATGGGGGATAAGCCGTAGGGCAGCAGCTCGACCGGCTCGATCCCCGTCCATTAGGCACTCCACCCCGTGGCCGTAGCGGTGGAGGCTGACCATGTGCTGGGCCGTAATGGCCGTCCCTTGGGCTGCCACGGCCGTTGGAAGGCCACATTCCCAGCAGCGAATGCAATCCAGGGGGCCCTCGGTAAGTAGGAACGGCACTCCCTCCCGCAGTGCCTGCCGCGCTCTCGCGAGGCCAAAGAGCACGGATGATTTGTGGAAAATGGTAGTTTCTGGAGAGTTAAGATATTTGGTCTCTGCTTCGCTCGGATGGGTAATGCCTTCCAGCGCACGACCCGAAAAAGCGATGGCACGGCCAAGGCCATCTTCGATGGGCAGTGTGAGGCGGCCACGAAAGCGAGGCAGGATACGGTCCGAATGGACCTGCGGTCGCAAGAAAATACCCGAGTTTAGGAGGGCTTTTTCCGGGTAGGCGCGAAGAAATTTTTCTAAAATTTCGCCCCGCCAATCGCTTGGCGCAAGCCCAATGCC
>JAIRMB010000064.1 GCA_031258995.1 Puniceicoccales bacterium | reverse complement strand
ATCCGGGTTTTCCATCAGCGCTCGCAATTTGACGCTCCCCGATTGGGCCGTAACCTGATTATTGATAATCTCTAGTCGGGCCGGTGCAGATTTTTTCGGATCAGCAAGGAGATGGACGGTACAATCCAAGTGGCCGCGGCGAGCAAAGTGGGTGTACAGCTCTGGAAATTCGTTCTCCGAGACGGAGAAATCCACATAGAGGGGGTCTACGCGTTGAATATGGACAAGTGGCTGAAAAGGACCCACCCAATTGCCCGCGCTAAATAGCTTGCAGCCCGCCATACCGCCGATGGGCGCCCGAATGGTACAGAAGCTCAGCATCGTTTCCGCCTGAGCTAAATTTCCCTTGGCTACTTCCACCCGCCCTTCCGCCTGCTCTACGGCGGCCTTCAATGAGGCAAAGTCTTGGGCGGAGACATAGTGCCCCACCAGCAGGGGCTGCGTGCGTTCTAGCCGGGACCGTTCCAGGGCCAACTGGGCCTCGGCAATCTGTAAGTTTCCCTGAGCCTGGCGCAGTTGGGCCTCACTAAGACGCGAATCGATACGATAGAGTAGCTGTCCCTTTTCGACGGGTCGGCCCTGCTCGAAATGTTCCGACAATAAGTAGCCGGAAGACGAGAGGACTATGTCCACGGTCTCATAGGCCAGACAGCTGCCGATGGCGTCGATGTAGTGCGGTACGGTTCGCTCAATTGCGGCAAAGACCTTCACCGGGACTACCCGCTCTGCGTTGGGAGCTACCGACGGACGGCAGCCGGCCAGAGTGAGCAGAATGGCCCCGACCCACAAAAGATTTTTGCGAAAATGTCCCATAATGAAATTTCCTCAAACTTCGGCCACCTGCAAATCGCCAATGGCGTAGGCCAGCGCCGCCAGCGCCGTAGAAAAAGTGTTTTCTGCCGCCACCAGCGTTTCCCGGGCGGACGCTAGGGCCGTCTGCGCGCTCAGCAGGTCCAAAAAGCTGCAGAGGCCGCTGCGGTAGGCGATTCCGGCCGCAGAAAAAGACTCCTGGGCGACCTCCAGGAGTGCCCGGCCGGAGAGCAGCTGCCGATGGGCGGAGCGGTAAGCAAAATATTGGGTCCAAACCTCCCCCGCGGCCCGCAGCTCCGCGGCCCGCAGGTTCTCCCGGGCGGCCCGCCGTTGGGCCCGCTGTTCGCGGAGCTGGAAGGATTTTTCGCAGCCGCCAAAAACATCCCAGGTAAGTCCAACGGAAGCATTGAACGTCCGCGATCGGCCCCAATTGCGGTAGTTCCCCAGGACTCCGTCTGCGGAAACCACCACCCGCGGCAGGAAATTGTCTCGCGCTGCCCGTTCCCAGCTGCGCGCCGCCTGCCACTGGGAGTGGGCTGCCATCAAATCCTGTCGAATGGATAGCGCCTTTGCCACCATTTCCTCCACATCCCCGTCAAGGGCCTCTACCTTTTCCGGCAATTGACTACGAGTTATGCGGAAGGCCGACGAAATTCGCACGCCAACCGCCTCCGCCAGCGCCGCTCGCGTTCGCTCCACGTCTGCTTGGGCCGCCTCCAGCCGTCCTTGGGCCTGCAGGACGCCGGCCCGCGCCTGGCAAAGGCTCTGCCGGTTGCTCAACCCCGACTGCATGCGAATTTCTTCCAAATTCTGCAGTTCCATGGCATCGCGCAGATTGGCCTCTCGCACTTCCAACGTGGCCAAGGCACTATCCAACGCAAAGTAGGCCACCTGCACCCGATAGAGAAGGGTTTGGAGAGAGCGGTTATACTGGAGTCGAGCGGCGGTTAGACTCCGCCCGAAGGCGTCCGCCGCCGCTCTAGTCGCGCCAAAAGTAAAAAGCACGTGGCTCAAATGGAGGGACGGTTCGCTAAAAATAGTCACATAAAGAGGCTTTCCGTCCGGCTGAAGTGGGCTGTCGGTCCGCTGTCGCGCGGCCGATCCCGTAGCGCTCAGCGTCGGCAGGAAGGCGCATAGAGCCCTCCCCCGCTGCGCCGCGGCAACCTGCGCCATCTGCCAACTGCGCCACGTCTCGGGGCTATTCTCAAAGGCAATCTCTGTCAGCAGGGCCAGATCCAAATTTACCGTGCCAATTAGTTCGCCGGCGCCCCGCGGGCGCGGCGGAAGGACCCCGGCTGGAACACTCCCTAGGGCGGCACCGACGGCGACGGGCTTGCAGCGGTAGACACCTCCCCCGTGGCGGGGAGAAGCGCAGCCCGCCAAAAAAAACATGAAAAGCAAAGACAATAGACGACGCCTCACCGACTGAAACTTTAGAACGGCAGCCAATGTAGAGATGGGCGTGGCCCGAGCAAGATATTTCTAAAGCCTATCGATTCGTCCGCTATCGAAGAGATGTCGGCGAATGCCTATGGGCCGAAATCGCACGGACCCCGCTCAAGCGCGTCTTGCGTACAATTTTCTTTCTTACAGCAAATTCTAAAATCCATGCGGTAGGAATCATTCCTACGGATCATAATCCCTAGGGCAGACAGGAATAGGAAAGTTTTTCCGCCAGTCGGCGGAAGGAGGGCTTGGCGTAGCGGGCGCCCCAGCCCGTGCGGCCATCGGTCTCTGGGCTGTCCACTACGACGGTTACGAGAAATTTTGGCCGCTCTACTGGAAAAAATCCGCAGCAGGAGGCCACGTGCCGATCATGCACGTAGCGACCATTGACGATTTTTTGAGATGTGCCCGTCTTGCAGGCGAAGGTCCAGGAGCCTGCCCGGCTATCGGAGGGATTATAGAGCATGGCCCGCATGCGCAGGACGGTCCGGCGGCTCAGTACTTGGCGCCGCACGGAGGGCCGATCCAAAGAGGAGTTGATGTTCGCTCCCGGAGAGCCATTGGGCGCCACGATTTTTTCCACCACCCGCGGCGCGAAGAGATAGCCGTCGGAGCCGATGACCCCCATGGCCAAATGCATCTGCATGGGGGTTACGGCAATGGCATGGCCCATGGGCATGCGAGTGATGGTGAGACCGTCCCACTGCTTGGGCGGCCGCAAAATGCCTTCCGCCTCGCCGTCAAAGCCGTAGCCGCTGCATTCGCCGAAACCGAAGGCGCGCACGTAGGAATAGAAGCGCTCCGGGCCGAGACGGATGGCAATCTGGGCGCTTCCTCTGTTGCTGGATTTCCGAAGAACGTCCGTCAGCTCCAGGAGTCCCATCGCACTATGATCCCTCGGTAAATTGTAGGTCTTTCCCTGCCAGACGAATTGGCCGGACGAACAGTCGAATTGGGATTTGGGATCGATGATGCCATCCTCTAGTCCGGCCGAAATGGCAACGATTTTGAATACAGATCCCGGCTCGTAGCAGTCGCCGATGGCCCGATTGCGGAGCAGCTCCATGGGCGCACGGTAAAAAAAGTTAGGGTCATAGGCGGGCAGGCAGGCGAGCGCCAGCAGCTTGCCCGTATCGGTCTCGCTGACTAGAATCAGAGCGGATTTTGGATGGCATTCCTCGTCAATTCGAGCCAATTCTTCCTCGACCATCCGCTGGACTGCCAAGTCAATCGTAAGGTGGACATCGTAGCCATCCTCGCAGGGCACCTCTCGCGCACGGAATTGGCACAGTTCCCGCCGTCGCCCGTCTTTTTCGGAAAGAATCCAGCCATCCTGACCCCGCAAAAAAAAATCCGCAAACCGTTCTACGCCGCAGCAGGCCAGCCCGTCCCGATTCACAAAGCCCACCAGATGGCAGGCGCAGCTGCCCTGCGGATAGAAGCGTAGAAATTTTCGATTGCCGTAGATGCCGCTCAGCCTAGCTCCGCTGATCCGCTGGAAGGTGCCTTCCGGCACGGCCTCGGCCAGCCGGATCCAGCGGGTTTCCGGCCTGGCGGCGCAACGACCGGAAACCGCATTTTAGATCGGAAGA
>JAIRMB010000058.1 GCA_031258995.1 Puniceicoccales bacterium | reverse complement strand
CGCAGCTCCATGACCTGCTTCCAGCTGCCATCCTCCTGGGCCACGGCTATTGATTAGGAATTTTTCGAAAAAATGCAAAGCAAAAATGCCATCGGCCGGGCGTAGCAATTTCCTCTTACCGTCAAAATTTTCATGGAAATTCGCAAAAAAGTTTCACGGCCGATAGAGGAAATACTTGTCCTTTAGGAGGAGAGCGAAACACTTCGCCGCAATGTCCTCCGCTATGCCGTTTTCTCGTACGCGCGCTGCCACCATCCGCGGTACCTCACTGAAAACAGCAATGGAAGAACTTCTTCGCATGTTTACGGGCACGCTCGCGCGGGAAGGGATCGATTGTGAAAAAATTTTATCCGCTGGACCACTGCCAAAGCCGTGGGACTTGCCCAATGGCATCGCGGTCACCTGCCTGCCGATTCCCGCAGATTGGCCCTACATGGCCGCCGTTGGCCGTTGCCCAAATGGGCTTTCGGAGCGAAAGGACGTACGTCTTCTGATCCTTCTCCTCGTCGGCACGCGAACGCAGGGCGGCCAAGAAGAAGTGTTTCGGCTGACACATGCGCTTCACGACACAAAGCGGATGTACCCACTGCTACGGCGTCAGACCCTCGAGTCTTTCCGTCGAACGGTAGTGGAGACCTTCCAGGAGAGCACTGGCCAACCGGAGGAAAAAGATCCCTCCGCAATTGCATCATTTTTACAGCAGGCCTTCCACTTGGCCGTCGCATCGTGCTGTACTTGCATCCTCTTTTTTGCCGATGCCATTCGAAATTGGCGAGCCCACATGGAGCACTTTGCCGGGATGAAGTGTATCGTGATTTCTGAACAAGATGTGACGGTTAGCGGAGAAAATGTGCTGTCATTGCCTATTCTTAGCGTTTCCAACTATTCGGAGCACCGGCTAGTGCAATTGCGCAGCGCGATCTTGCTTGCCTTGAGTCGCAATATTTTGCAATTGAACGAGAAGGTATGCTGCATCGGCGGACTCAGGGGCAGCGAGCGATTGGATAGCCTGCTAATCCTGTCCGTTGCGGAGGAATATCAGGTCCTCTTCAATGCGCGAAGAGGCCTTATTCCGAAAGATGTGAAACCAGAAGTATTTGAGCGTCTCGTCGCCATCGCCCATGAAGTCGCTCTGGAGGGCCGAGAAGGGCATCCGATCGGAGCGATGTTCGTAGTTGGGAACCATGAACGACTCTGCGCCCACTACCGCCCTCTGGTGTTGAATCCATTTCACGGCTACGAACGGCGGGAGCGAAACCTGCTCAACCCATTTATGGATGAAACGGTGAAGGAATTTGCCGCCCTCGACGGTGCCTTTATCGTGGCCGGCGATGGCGTCCTGGAGGCGGCCGGCGTGATGGTGGACGCTCCCGACAGCAGCAGCGTAGTTCTGCAGGGCGGCCTGGGCACTCGGCACATGGCGGCGGCCGCATTTACCCGCGCCCACGACTGCCTCGCCATCGTCGTGTCGCAAAGCACGGGCCAAATTTCCCTATTCCGCAATGGCCAAATGTTCCCATTGACCGGCAAGATCATCGGCTAATCCGTCCCGATTTTTAAAGCTTTCCGGCGCAGCCTGTAGGGGGAGAAGCGGCCCGTGTGTGCCATAAGTATTGACAACCTCAAATAAAAATGCATAACCATAACTATGGCCTCTGATCCTGCCGCAGTTGTAAAGTCTGGTGCCAACGTGAGCGGTCCCGCGACGCAGGACGAATCTACGCTCGCACCGGTTTCCAAGTTAGAGGTTTTGCGCGATGTCACGGTGGGCGCCAAAGGAAGTGCGCTTACTAATTTTTTCATTTTTCTGGATGTGGTTTTTTCGGCCATCTCCATCATAGTATTTCCCATAGCGCTAATTCGTGCCACCTATAATAAAGTGCACTACGGCCACTTCCAGCTCGGTTGGCTGTTCACCGCCTGGGCAGCCACCCATGCTAAGGGAACTCGTGCGAAAGGAGCCCCTCCTTCCGCGGGGGGGCCTGCGCCGAGTCGGCCGGCCGCCGGATCGGCAGCCACGGGTCCGCAAGGCTACGGCGTGATGCAGCCCTATTTGGACGCATTTGGGCTCAAGCATCATGGTGGCAGCAAAATGGTTCTTCGCGACTGCGGAGACGGAGAGGGCACGCAGGGCTGCCTGTTTGCGTCCGTACTGGCCAACCGTAGCGGAGGAAGTCCAAGAGCTTCTAAGGCCGAATGCAGCGCGCTGCGCGGGGAGCACGTAGATTTCGTGTATAAGCTCTATAGGGATGCAATGCGGCGCAGTGCGGTCAGTAAGAAGGAACAAGAGATAATAGCATTTCTTATAAAGAAAATGGAGGCCGGTGAGAACGAGGGTCCACTCACTGGCGCGATGGAAGCGAATCTGTCGGCCATAGTCGCGGAGCACGAGAAACGCCTTTCCATTGGGACAGACAGAGAGCAAACTGTTGCAGTAACCCCATCGGAGGAGGAAAAGGGCCAATATGACATAGGCTACGAACTTTATTTTTCCGGTTTAGCGGCCGCGAGCTCTGGAGATAGCTCCTGGACATCGCCGGATCCGTCCGAAGTGCAGAGATTTAAGGGCTACAGCGACGCGCGGGCCCAGTGCCAGGGAAAAGACGTCAACGCCATGCGTGGAATGTGGCAGCGAGCGAGAGTGCGCGTCTTAGCTTACAATCATATCGCAGCCAAAACCGAGGGACGGACGGACAGCGTAAAAGGCGCCCTGGCGGCTCTCAAAAGTTTGCCGAAAAGCGGCACCGGCGAGCAGAATTATTCTCTGCTTTTGACTGCGCTCTTTCTTTTGAATTATGAGGTGTTGCTCGGCAACACCAGATTTTATTCTGTACACACGAGCGACCTAGGAGATGTAGATTCGCTGCGGAATGAGCTGAAACTCCCCAGCGGTCTGCCTTTTCCGCCTTGCATTCAAGCGTTTTTCCACGCTGTCCGCCGCAGTGGTCGCGAAGGCTATGCGGCGGAAATGCCGGACGTGGCTTTCTGTGCACTTCGTGAGAAAAGGGATATCCTTGTGTACTCCTGTGCCGGAGCGACTGGAATCCAATTTTTTGGGAAAGACGGAAGTTTTGAAGCGCCAAACCCCGATGACATGGAAGCAGATTCCATTTTACTCCATCACAACGGCGGCCATTTCCAAACGTTTTTGCCAGAAAGTCCCTAGACTGCTTTGTCGACATTACTCTGTGGCACCGTTCGGGAAGTTTTTCCGTCAGGGGCTGCCGGTGTCTTCTCCTAAAAATAGCCCTGCCGCACAGCAAGAACCGTATTAGCGATGGTTTGCTATTTACAGGTTGAAATTCGTACTCTAGAATAGCTAACGTGGCTTTGCCCCCCGTCCCGCCATCGCCATCTCACAACGTGGGGGATGTTGCCTCTGCAATTCAGAAGGAACCTAACGCCCACACTGCGGCAGTCCCGTCACTCCGGGTGACGAAGGTTCACGATGGCATAAGGTCGTTCCTGCGGTGGTTTGTCTACGATGGGAGTGGCGCACAAAATTTTTTAGGCCGAGCACTCAGCTTTATAGGAGATTATTGCAGAGAGAATCGCGGTTCAGCTTTTATAATTATTGCTGCTACCGCCGTAGCTATAGTGGGTGCGATCTGTATCGGCATCAAGACCGGAATTATCGCTATACCAGTTATAGTCAGCATTAGCGCGGTAATGCTCATAGCATGCTTCGTTATGTTTTCAGTGGAGGCTCTCCGTACGCCCGATCAGGAACGTACCACACTCGTACGCACTGATGACGGCCGCCCTCCTGCGCCGCCGCCCGATAATCCCGAAGGAGGACCGCTTCAGCCGCACGTAGGGAGAGTTCAGCACCTAGGGGAAGCTCGACGTAACGCGGAACGATACGAAAACTTTTTAGCAAGCTATGACGACCGCATAACCAAAAAACTTACCAGCCCTGACGGTCAAGTGGTAGTGGATAAATGTTCCATACCGGACATAGCGGACGATTCCGCATGGATAAGGTACGCTCACCAGGAGACAATCCGTCTTAGTGCGCTTCAAGATGCCGCCCCCTCCGGGCACACAATCCTTCCGCCGACATACTGCGAACACTTATATTATTTTATAGATCATATAGAAGATGAATTTTGGCGGGGCAGAGACAGCGATAGAGCCACCGCCAGGGCGGCTGCGGGGGCTCACGCTGCCCCCCTCCCTGAAAACTTTGTTTCCGCAGTAAACGAATGGAGGGCGGCCGTAGCACGCGCCACTCACCCGACTAACTCATCCGACTAGTTAGTGGGTTTAAAAATCTTTTCCGACGGTTAGGGATAGGCGGCCGGCCCGTCGCCCACGGCAGCAGGCAGCGGCATTCAGTTCCGCATAGAGACCATGGCTCAAACCTGTAGCGATCGCCAATTCCGTCTCCCCGTAGCCGGATTTCGGCCCCGTTTTTGCAGCCCGTGAGGCATTCCATTGGGCCGCAAAATCAACGTCGTCGTCGGTACGCGGTACTAGCCGCGGGAAGGTCGGGCGTTTTCCCAAATCCCAGATCCAGCGGCCGCCGACACGGCAATTTGCATGGCCCAGGCCCAGGAAGGCTAAAAAAACACCGGGCGCGGCCCGCCAGTTCCGAACGGAGTCGAAATCTTTTCTCAAAGGCCACTGGGCGCCATCTACCGAAACTGTACCATCTTCTACTGCCTTCGTCGCGATTCGGCTGTGAAAGACGGTGAGCTCCAGTCCTAGCGCAAGTGGCCCGACCGGCAGAAGTCGATGGGACAGGCAGCCGCCCAAATGGAAGACGTTACTTCGCGACTCCGCACCGTCGCTTCCTCGCCCTTTGTCGCTCACCCGTTCGCCGGCAGCAACTAACCGCAGATCATTCCCCAAGACACGCAGAAAAAATTCGCCGCCACCTCCCACGGCGAGCCGGTCTTGAACCGGCGCATCCTCCTCTTGGCGCCATGCGTGGCCCCACCGTCGGCTGGCAAAAATTTCCACTGCGCCAGCCAATGGCAATTGCGGAACTGCTAAAATTCCACCTATGATAAGGCTTTGTCCTTCTTCCTTTGCGCTGTCGCTGTCGGCCATAGCCAGCGATCCCCTACTCCCGCCACCTTGCAGCCAGGCGCTCGTTTTGGGGATGGGCCGAAACCCGGCCCGCAGGACATCGTAGCCGTCGAAAACATTCGCGTAGTGCAGGCCATCGTCCACCGCGCACAGCGGCAAAATGCCGATGGCACACAAAATTCCCACGGAAGAAAGCAGTTGTCTTCTCCAAATCACGTGCGCATCCCGCATCGCTGGCGCGGCTCTGCAAGATTTTTTTGCACCAACGATATTCCAGCCGAGAATCTTTGTGCCAGACGCCCTAAAAATCTACCGGCCGCGCTTCAGAAAGATTCGAAAGTGGGACCGAAATCGAAGTTGACAGGGGACCGGGGCGAGCCATCTCCTAGGGACCGACGATGAAAATTGCCACCTCTTTGGCTTCTCTAAAATCCCGCCATCCGGCCTGCAAGGTGGTTCGTAGAAAGGGCAGAGTTTACGTTATCAACAGGGTTGCGCCACGCTATAAGGCCCGGCAGCGCTAGGAGGATTGTACTATGAAGAAAGGTATCCACCCGGAGCTATATCCAGTTTGCTATGAGGACGTATCGACCGGTAAGCGCTTTTTCTCCGTTTCGGCGGCGAAGGGTCGAAACCGAGAACTTATCGATGGCGTTGAGTATTATGTCATTCCGCGGGACGTGACCGCCGACTCCCATCCGGCCTTTACGGGCGTTAAGCGCTTTGTGGACACGGCCGGTCGCGTAGAAAAGTTTGAAAAGCGATTTAGCCGTCGTCGACAGTGAGTTATCCAGCCGGGTCCGCTTTGCTGTCGACCATGGAGTTGTCCAGGGCACGGATTCGGGCCGCTTTCGTAGAGCGGTTTCTGTTTGAACGGTTTCCCATCGTCGACAATTTTTTGAATTACCGAACACCTTTCCAGCTGCTTGTGGCTGTGGTTCTTTCCGCCCGCTGCACGGATCGGCAGGTCAATCGGGTCACTGGGCAACTTTTCGAGAAAGCTCCCACGGCAGAGCAACTGGCCGACCTGCCCACGGAGCAGCTTGAGGAGCTTATCCACTCTGTAGGCTTTTTCCGCCAGAAAGCGCGTGCCTTGAAAGGTTTGGCAAGTAAAATCGTTGCTAATTTTTCCGGTGTTGTACCCACAAATTTTTTCGATTTAGAATCCCTTCCGGGTGTGGGCCACAAGACTGCCTCCGTTCTGCTGGGCCAATGGGCCGGCATTCCTACCTTTCCCGTCGATACGCACGTCTGGCGGCTCGCCCGCCGCTGGCGGCTTTCGGAAGGCCGCACCGTGACTGCAGTGGAGCGGGATTTGAAAGATCTTTTCCCGCCCCAGCGATGGATGGGCCTGCATCTGCGCATGATTGCCTATGGCCGATCCGACTGTGGGGCAAGAAGTTGCGACGGAACAAAATGTGATATTTGTCGACGGTTGGAGCATCTATGAACGAGGAAGTTTTAATCTATGATCGCTACGGACGAGCGATCGTGCGCGAGCCGGTTTGCGGCGAATGGTTCCTCCGTTTTGCCTATGCTAACGCGTTTGGCCGCTGCCTACAGAGCACAATTGGCAGTCGCGCTTTTTTTTCTCGAATTGCATCGTTTTTTGTGAACAGACCAGCGAGCGCCCGCAAAATTCTCCCTTTCGTCCGCCGCTACGGCGTTTCCGTTTCCGACTGCGCTAAGCCATTAGAACGATATACGACTTTCCAAGAGTTCTTTACGCGATATTTGCGGTTGGGTGCCAGACCCATCGACGGCGGGCGCGGTGGAATCATCGCACCGGCGGACGGCCGCTATCTCTACATCCCCAATTTGCGGCCTAAAAAGACCATCTCAGTGAAAAATAGACGGTTACAAACATCGGAACTATTAGGAAATAGCTCTTTGGCTGCGAAATTTGACGGCGGTAGTGCCCTCGTCTGCCGCCTAGCGCCCTTTGACTACCACCGCTTTCACTTCCCTTGTGACGTCGTTCCGGGCGAAGCGATCCCACTGGGGCGAAAATTGCACAGCGTCCACCCCCTTGCTATGCGCTTCATGCCCAACACTTTATTTCGGAACAGGCGCCAATTGACCCGCATGGCGGCGGACTGCGGTGAGATTGCCATGGTGGAGGTGGGCGCAACTTTCGTTGGTTCCATACGACAGACTTACCCAACTAACCGGCACGTGCGGAAAGGGACCGAAAAGGGCTTTTTCGCGTTTGGCGGTTCCACCATAATTTTGCTCTTTGAACGGGCCGCCGTTCTGCCGCTTCCGGATATTAAAATCTGGAGCGAGAGAGGCATAGAAACCTACGTGAAAATGGGTGATCGTGTAATGGAACGAGCTTAGCCGTAGGAATTTGTCCGACTTTTACGTCCAGCCAGCTCGATGGCGATACGGATGAGCTCGACGTCGGAAGAATTCACTCCGGGGATGCGGCCCGCTTGGCCCAGCGTGCGCGGTCGGATTATTCGCATAATCTCTCTGCTTTCGTTACTTAGGCTCGGAACTTGCCCGTAATCCAGCCATTCCGGAATGGCCAAGTCCTCGAGAGCCCGCAGCTTTTCAATTTGCCGCCGGTCCCGTTCCCAGTAGCCCGCATAGGAGATTCGATAGTCAATTTCCTCCCGTTCCTCTTTTGTGTAAGCTACTGATTCGGAAAAATTTTCAGCGGCACGGCCCATCGATAGCCGGACGCCTTCTTCCACGCGCTCCTTTTTTTCTCGAATTCGGGCGAGTCGATCAGCATCGTGAAGCTCGTAGCGTTCTGCTACTTCCAACAGCCGCAGTTCTGCGCTGCCGCCATTTAAAAGGAGCCGAAACTCCGCTCGACTGGTAAACATTCGGTAAGGTTCGTCTGTTCCCTTAGTTACCAAGTCATCTATAAGTACTCCGATGTAGGCGCAGTGGCGCGGCAGAATCAACGGCTCCCGACCTTTCACTTTCGCCGCCCCATTGATACCTGCGATAATTCCCTGTGCTGCAGCCTCTTCATAGCCGGACGTGCCGTTAATTTGTCCCGCGCAAAAAAGCCCATCCACGGCTTTGCATTCCAAAGAAGGCTTCAACTGCGTCGGCCGCACATAGTCATACTCCACTGCGTAGGCCGGCTTTACGATATGCGCGCGCTCGAGTCCCCCAATGCTGTGAATAATCTGCTCCTGTAGGTCGAAAGGCATGCCGGTGGAGAGGCCGTTTACGTACCACTCATCGGTCGTAATTCCGGTCGGCTCCAAGAAAATACGATGAGTGGGATGTTCCGGAAAACGGACGATTTTATCTTCTATGCTGGGGCAATAGCGGGGTCCGCGGCCCTGGATCGTCCCGGCATAGAACGGTGCACGGCTGAGATTTGCTTCAATTATCGCACGGGTTTTGTCTCCCGTCGTCGTGAGATAGCAGGATCGCTGACCGGCCGGAGCGGAAACGATGGGTTTGGCAAAAATTTGCGGCCAATTTTTCCCCGTCTCTTCTCCGCGTGTGTCGCAAAATGCGAAATGGGAGATCTCTCTGTCGCCATCCTGCCGTTCTAGGACTGCGAAATTGATAGTGGCGGCCAGAATTCGCGGCGATGTGCCCGTCTTCATGCGCCCCGTTTCGATGCCGCAGCGATTTAACGAAAAAGTCAAATTTTTAGCGGACGAATCTCCCAACCGGCCACCATCCCACTGACTCTCCCCCATGTGGAGCCGGCCGCGAAGGAATGTTCCGGTGGTCAAAATGATCGTCCGTGCGCGAAATTGCAAACCAAGGTCCGTACGTAGGCCGATAACCTTCCCTCCATTTACGAGAAGTTCCTCTGCCAGAGCCTGAAAGAAAAAAAGCCCCGAAATTTGCTCCAGCAGAAAGCGCATGCGCAGGGCGTAAAGACGCATATCACATTGCACACGAAGACCTTGCACTGCCAAGCCGCGGGAACGGTTAAGAACCCGAAATTGTAGAGCGGTGGCGTCGGCATTTTCCCCCATAAATCCGCCCAGCGCATCGATCTCCCGAACCATATGCCCCTTAGCCAGTCCCCCGATGGCGGGATTGCAGCTCATTTGGCCGATGGTTTCCAAATTTCCGGTTAGCAGAAGGGTTGCCATTCCTTGCCGCGCCGCCGCCGCCGCCGCCTCGCAGCCGGCATGCCCTCCGCCCACAACCAGCACGTCCCAAACTATATCTTGCAACGGCATAGGCATTTTTCATTTTCCGATGCAGAAGGTGGAAAAAATTCGATCCAGCACTTTTTCCGAAACGCCCTCACCGACCACCGCGGCCAAGGTTTTATTTGCGCAGTTCAGTTCCTCGGTAACGCATTCCGCTCGAACAAAATTTTCCCGAAGCAGCTTCTCGGCCCGCTCTAGCGCCTCGGCTGCCTCGCGGAGCAACGCCATCTGCCGAAAATTGACTGCCAGATCCTCCCCGTCTGGCAGTATCCTTTTTTCTTCCAATAACTTCTGAAGAAGGTCTCTAATTCGTCCTGAGTCTTCGGAAATTTTTGCGGAAACTTCCCAGACGGGCCAACCGAGGGCACGGAAGGCCGAATGCGATTGAGTGATTTTTTGCGGTAAATCGCGCTTATTCAACAAAATCGCACCAGTTCGCCCTGTCAAATCTTTGCCGATTTTCTCCGCGTTTCCCAATTTTTGGGAGCCATCGACGACCCAAAAAATTAGCTCCGCCTCAGTCAATTTTTCTCGGCTGCGCTCCATCGAGAGCAGGTCCAATTCGCTGGCGCTCTCGCTGATGCCGGCCGTATCGATAATCCGTATGAGCCAGGGACCGAGGCGAATAGGTTCTTCCAGAAAGTCTCGAGTGGTGCCGGCCGTCGGACTCACCAGGGCTCGCTCTCTACCCAATAGGGCATTTAGAAGACTACTTTTGCCGCCATTGGGCGCCCCCACCAGCACCACGCCAACGCCCCGCTCGATGGCGCTACGGTTTCGAAAGGTCTCTGCCAGAGAGAGTATTTTTTTTCGCAAAAGTAAGACGGTACCCCGAAATTCCTCCCATTTCGGCTCCGAGAGGCCTTCATCGCTAAAGTCGATGGCAGACTCCATGGCGGCCAAAATACTCAAAAGGTCTTCTCGCACACCGGAAAGGATGTGACCTAGCGCTCCAGAAAGTTGTCGTCTGGCGCAGCGGAGGGCGGCCCAGCTGCGAGCATGGATCAGGTCGGCCACAGCTTCCGCCTGAGATAGATCCAACTTGCCATTCCAGAAGGCTCTACGAGTAAACTCTCCCGGATCCGCGGGCAGGCAACCGCGGTCGATGAGGTCTGTGACAATGCGCTCCACTATGAGCGGGTTTCCGTGACAGGAAATTTCCAACACATCGTCACCGGTGAAGGACTTAGGGCCTGTAAAAAAAGTGACTAGGACTCGATCAACGATTTCACCGGATAGATCGCGATAGTCCCGGCAGCTGGCCAGCCGGTGCACCGGCTCACTGTAAAAAATTTCGCGATAAATTCTTGGGCAAGAAGGACCGCTCACCCGAACGGTGGCAATGCCGGAATGGCCGGCGGGCGTCGACGGCGCCAAGAAGGTACGACCTACTTCAGCCATGGCGTGGTGGAGGTTGGGACCGTGCCGAATTTCGTAAACAGTTGCACAGGAAGAGGAACTTGTCGAGAATTCGCTTTGTCGAAAGGTCCTGCCATTCCGTGATAAGCGACTCGAAAATATCGAGTAGGGCTTCCTGTATCCGTGCCAGCTCGTCCAGGTCAAAAAAGGGGAGGCATTCCGACAGCCGACCCAAGTACCAGGGATTCAACGAAAAAACGTCATCGCTACCCTCGGGAACCGGAATTGTACGCAGTAACCGGGCCCGTTCCAGGCTCTCCTTAGAGGGCATTCCGCCGGTCCGCCAAGACCGAAGTAGCTGCGCCGCTTTTAGTTGCATGAGAATGCGATTTTTATTCTGCATTGCAGTCAGAAGTGCCCGCGGCTCACCGTCGCTCCCCAAAAAACGACTAAGGGCAAGAGCAAATGCGTCCATATCCCTACGGTAGAAGGCTTCGATCGGCTCAAAGAAGTCTTCCCGGGACATCTCGCAGACGATTGCCCTTACGTCATCTGCTGTAACTTTGCATCTACCCAAAAGGTAGGCCTTCAGCTTTTCCAGTTCCCCGGTCACGGGACCCGCGTTTGGACCGACTCTGTCCAAAAAAGTGCGACGGGCAGAAAAATCGAAGACGAGGCCCAAATTTTCTGCGCCGTGGTCTAAGGCAATCTCCGCCCCGTTCGGTCCGCTTCCCTTCACCTCAATTGCTTGGCACTTGGATCTGAGCAATTTGAAGGGGCGTAGACGTCTATCAACGGGACTGGCGGAAAGCACGACGGCTAAGCCGAAATTCTTTGCCTGGGCGAGCTGGTCACCGAGTCGCTCCAACAGCGCCAAGGATTCGTCGGCCAGCGGAACTGCGAGAAAGTTGATCGACTTTACCCAGATGCACTTTTTCGATGAAAAAAGGGGCAAAGTGGCGAGAGCCTCCGTCAAACCGTCAGTAAATTTTTGAAAATCTTGGAATATTAAAAGCTGTCCAACGAAAGTTTCTAGCTGACAATCAGGGCTACGGCGCAGCTTGTCAGCGACAATCTCTTCGGCCCGCCCATGCACGAGAGCACTGTCATCGCCGTAGATCAGCTGGGCGCCACCGTCCACGGGCAACTAACCGCCGATTTGAAAACGAGAAAATCGGACAACCCGAATGTTTTCGCCGATTTTAGCGACGTGTTCGCGGATCAAATCCCCCACCGATTGGTCCGGATTTTTTATGAATGGCTGGCTCAATAGACAATTGGCCGAAAAAAATTTGGCCAATTTTCCCTCCACAATGGCGGCGACGGCGCTGGGCGGCTTCCCGCCACACTGGCTCTCGGCCACCTCCCTCTCTCTCGCGAATTCTTCCGCAGGAACATCTTCTTTCGAAATGTAACTGGGGTTTGACGCGGTGATGTGGAGGCACAAATCGCGGGCGAGGGTGCGAAACTGATCGTTTTTCGCCACAAAATCCGTCTCGCAATTGAGCTGCAGAAGCACGCCGATGCGGCCACCCGTGTGGATATAGGACTCCACCACACCTTCCGTGGCTTCCCGGCCGGCTTTTTTGTCGGCACTGGCCATTCCCTTTTTCTTCAAGCAGATGACGGCTGCTTCGCCATCGCCATTGCACTCGACGAGAGCTCGCTTGCAGTCCATGAGCCCGGCTCCAGTCCGTTCCCGCAACTCTCCCACCATTTTCGCAGAAATTTCCATTTCTTTTCTCCTCTAAACGTCGGTTTCTTTCTGCTGCTCTTCCAGGGTGGCGAGGACCGTCTGTGCGTCTTCGGAAAGCGTAAACTGCGGTTCTAGTTCAATGCTTCCCCGCTCTTCCAATGGCAAAGAGGAAAGTTTACCTGCCTGCCGCTGCTCCCGACCTTCCAGTCCACGGCGGATGGCATCGCCAACGACACGGACAATAATTTGCAGAGAGCGCACCGAATCGTCGTTAGCCGGAATGGGATAGTCCACGAGGCTAGGATCGGAATTCGTGTCGACGATAGCCACCACGGGGATCCCCGCCCTGTGGGCCTCGCGGACGGCAATGGCTTCGTGGCCAGAATCTACGGCAAAAATGACCGACGGTGGCCTATCGATATTGATCAATCCTTCGAAATTATTCTTCATGCGCCGCATTTTACGGCGAAGCGAGGAAGCTTCCTTGTTGGGCATGCGTTCGATGTCCCCTCGCTGCTCCATGGCTAAAAATTTTCGATATTTCCCCAATCCCTCATTAATTGTGGAAAAATTGGTTACCGTTCCGCCCAACCAGCGCACGAGACAGTAGGGCATGGCGGTCTCATCGGCGACCGCACGGATCACATCTCTGGCCTGCGGCTTAGTGCCTAAAAGCCAAATGTCCTTCCCGCCCGTCACCGATTGTTCCAGGAAATAGCAGGCCTTTTCCAGCTGGATTAGGGTCTTCTCTAAGTCAATGATAGAGATGCCGTAGCGATTAGCGTAGAGATAGGGCCGAAATTTCGGATTCCAGCGACGCATCTGGTGTCCAATGTGGACCCCGGCGTCAAAAAGATCCTTAGCGGTAGGTAATTCCATAGACTTGTCTCCGTGCGGCGGACCGGGGCCCGCGCCTAGGATAAACGTTTAAATTGCGACGGCCGACCATCGACCATCGGTGGGAACCTTTGCAGTGCTTACGAAAAAGCAAGAATTTTTCTTCAGCGGTAGGTGGCCTCCAGACGATCGAGGAAATTCATCCCGATGGCCTCACGAATTTGCTCCATGAGGCGGTTCATGAAACGGACGTTATGGATGGTCACGAGCTGGCCACCGAGCGTTTCTCGTGAACGCAGTAGGTGATGCAGATAGGCGCGGGAAGCCGTCCGGCAGGCGTAGCAGTCGCAGGAGCGATCAATCGGTTCCCGGTCCCGAGCGAAGCGGCCGCTGTGCAGGTTGATGTGCCCCGTTCCCTCCGAAAGAGAATTGGGCAGCAGCGCGCCGCCATGGCGGGCCATGCGGGTGGGGTGAACGCAGTCGAAGGTATCTACTCCTTGCCGAACGCCATGGAAAATGTCGCGCACGCCACCGATGCCTAGCAGATGGGTGGGGCGTAAAGGATGTAAAAATCGTCCCACTGTGGCCACGACCCGCTCCATTTCCTCCCGGTCGCCGCCCAGGCTGCCGCCGATGGCCTGGCCAAAAAAGTCCTGGCGCGAAACAAAGTCACAGCTGATCTTTCGAAGATCCTCATAGACACCACCTTGGACAATTCCATAGGGGGCCTGGGAGCCGTCGGAATTTCTTTGAAATTCGGCCAACGAACGCAATTCCCAGCGATGGCTCCGCTCCAGGGATCGGGCGGTGTAGTCCCGATCTACGTGGTAAGGGGTACACTCGTCGAGGGGCAGAACGATGTCGGCGCCGAGCAACTTTTGGATGTGAATGGAGCTTTCCGGCGTCAACGTGCGGAGGGAGCCGTCCACATAGGAGCGGAAAAAGGCGCCTTCTTCGCTAATGCGCAGGAGCGTTTTAGGCTCGCCGGCCGACCGGCGGCACTTGATCTCCTGGGCCACACCGCCGTGGCCTAGGCTGAAAATTTGGAATCCGCCCGAATCGGTAAACAGGGGCCCGGACCAACCCATCATGGCGTGCAGTCCGCCTAGGGTTGCGACGGTCTCTTCGCCGGGCCGCAGGTGCAGGTGGTAGGTGTTCGCCAGCATCCCTTGAGTGCCGCAGGCTCTGAGCTGTTGCACCGAAAGGCCTTTCACCGAGCCGCGGGTCCCGCAGAAAAAAAAGGCCGGCGTCTCAACGGCGCCGTGTGGAGTACTCAGCCGACCCCGGCGAGCGCCGTCCGCCGAACGCTGCAAAATTTCAAAGGAAAAGCTCACCTATTCGTCACTTTTTTCGGCCGCCGTAGGAACAAATTCCTTCACAAAGCGCATTTGCAATGGCCTGCCGGTAATTGCCGTCGGCGATGCGGGCACCTTCTCCGGAAGCGGTCAGGAAGCCGCATTCCACCAGTACGGCTGGACAATCCGCATTTTCTAGCACCTTAAATCGTCCCCGCTTGACCCCCCGATCGACGGCGGATCGAAGGCCTTTCAGTTCCTTTTGGAGGCAATAGGCCAAATAGAGATTTTTCTCATCGTGGCGGTTGTTAACGCAGAATTTTTTGTCTTTGGCGGAGGGACTATGGAGACGGGCAGTTGAACTAGACCCTTGGCTAGGAAGAATGTAAGTTTCTATGCCTTCCGCCCGCGGCGAATCGGCCGCATTGAAATGAATGCAGACCATTAGATCACACTTACCGTTGTTCGCAATGGCGGAACGGTCCTCCAGCGCGACAAACTGATCCCCGCTGCGGGTGAGCAGCACCTCAACCCCCTGCCTTTTCAGAAGGACTTCCAAGCGCTTGGCCACATCCAGGGTAAGATTCTTTTCCTCCAAATTACCCCGCGCCCGTCCGGCTCCCATATCTCTGCCGCCGTGGCCCGGGTCGACGCAGACCCGACGCGGAGGTACGATAGCCGGCGGAGAGAGCAGCGGCACGATGAGCAGGTCCCAGTCGCTCCGGCCGATCCGCAGCCGCCCCGGCTGGCCCGCCACTGCGCACTGACCGTAGACATTTACCCCATTGAGCCGGTAGCAGGCGCCGTTCAGCCGACACTGCAGCTCCAAATTTTTACCCCGGACGGTGCCGCAGCGACCGCCCTCGCCGTAGGAAACGGCTCCTCCACAGCGGTCGGAGAGCACATCTAGGCCTAAATAATCGCCCGGGGCGGCAAAAAGTCCGGAACTGAGGAAAAGGGAAGCAAAGACAAACGCGCACCGAAAAAACAAACCAAGTCGTCCCATGGAACTGACGGCTTCTAGGGAAGGCCATTGGAAAGGCAAGAAAATCAAAGCGTGAGCAGCTCCTTTTCCTTTTTTTCAAAAGCACCGCCGACGGCCCCGATGGCTCCGTCCGTCCGTTTTTGCACTTCTTTTTCCAGCCGCTTCATATCATCTTCGGAAAGTGCGCCTGCCTTCTGGAGCGCCTTCGCCCTCTCTAGGGCTTCTCGACGGACCGTCCGGGCCGTAATTCGCCCCGCCTCCGCCATGCCGGAGACACGTTTGACCAGCTCCAAGCGCCGTTCCCGGCTCATTTCGGGGAGCGGACAGCGAATTTTATCCGCTTCTACCACAGGAGTAAAGCCCAAGTTGGCTGTAAGAATGGCCTTTTCAATGGCTTTCGTAGCACCTCGGTCCCAGGGCTGGATCACTATGGTGCGGGCATCGGGCGTTGTGAGGGCGGCGATGTCCCGAATTCGGCTCTTTACGCCGTAAACCTCCACTTCCAGCGAATCCACGAGAAAGGGGGATGCTTTTCCGGCGTGGACCGTGGCGAACTCCATCTCCACGTGCCGCACCGCCTTCTTTAGATCGTCGTCCAACTCCGCTAAAATTTGCGTCCCATCCATGGCCTACTCCGGCAGCAGCGTGGTACCGGCCAATTTGCCGTCAATAATATCCGCCAACGCCCCCCGCCGCCCCAGGGAAAAGAGCACGGCAGGCAGGCGATTACTGCGGCAGAGGCAGAGAGCCTCCGGATCCATGAATCCGAGCCCGCGTGCGAGGGCTTCGCTGCAGCTAATGCGGTCCAATCGGCGGGCGGCGGGGTTGGTGCGGGGATCTGCGTCGTAGACGCCGTCCACGGGGCTAGCCTTAAGAAGCAATTCGGCTCCGATGTCCAAGGCCCGCAGCGCGGCGGCCGTATCCGTGGAAAAGTACGGCAGGCCGGTGCCGCCGCAAAAAACCACGATCGCGTTCCGTTCCAGTGCCTCCCGCGCCGCGGGAGGGTCGATGGGACCGACGGTGGGCAGCGGATAGGCGGACTGCAGCAAACAGGGGATGGCCATTTTTTCCAAAAATTCCCGCAGGGCCAGCCCGTTTAGGACGGTCGCCGTCATGCCCATTCGGTCACCCGTTTCCCGCGAAAAGAGCCCCTCGCGAGCCCGGTAGACGTTCCCGCCGCCGACGACGATAGCCACCTGCACGGATCGGCCCCGTAGCGCAGCGACTTCTTCTAGGATGGGCCGGCAAGCCTCCCAAGAAAACGTCTCCCCCGGTCGGCCGGCCAACGCTTCGCCGCTGAGCTTCAGTAAAATTCGCATCCGGGCGGAGCTTCCCATGGCCGGATGCAAGTGCCCACCCTCTCCCGGTCAATTGGTTTTTGCGATTTTGAAAACCTCTTAATCTCTCAGCCAGGAGGAAGTAGGGCTTCTAGCTCCGCTATCCGTGCGGATAGATCCCGCCGTGCACCGGCCACCGTTTTGCCGCAGACTTCTTTGTACTCATCCCAAATGGGTCGCCATCCATCCGCCGCTTTTATTTCTAAATCTTCCAGCGCACTCAGCAGGTCCATCCGGAATGCGTTAACGCAATCTATGAGATTTTTTGCCGTTTTCGCCGGGATCGGCTTGGCATCGGTGGCCGGCCAAATTTTTTCCTTTGGCGAAAGGAAATTCATGCCGGCGGCCTTAATTAATGCATTCAATGTGCAGCTGCCGCTTTCGCCGTAGACAGGCTCTCTCAGACAAAAATCCTTCCAGGGCACGTGACTGTGGCTCCCATGCGGGAATAATTCCGTGCGAAATAGGATGTGACTCAGATCGTAGGCCATGTCGCGGCACATCTCGAAGCTGAGATCGGGTACTCCTCCGACAAAGTTTCCTTTTCCCTGGACTTCTTTTAGCGCTTCCTGTAGGCGCTTCGATCCGGAATTTTCCTTTTGTTTATGCCAGGAACTGGCAAACGCGTTATGAAAAAAATAATCAACGCTAAAAAAACTCTCACTGGGGTCGGAGCGCAACCTCGCCATTTGCAGCATAATCGTATTACTAATGCGGAAGCTCAGAGTGCCTTCCGCAAGGCTCTGCTGTTCATTCAACTCCGATTTTGCAGCTAAAATCGCCTTCCATGCTAAGATTTGTCGTAGAAGCAGTTGCAGCTGCCCCGCGGACGGTCCCGCTCCAATGGTCCGCAGGCTAGTTGGACACCCACAGAATTTCATCTTCTCCTCAAGCAGTCCCAAGGAGACCATGGCGCCCGCTTCTGCGGATGACAGATTTTTTGCTAGGATCGAAACCTGACTGCCTGCGCTATTTCCATTGGCATCCGCGGCGATTTCCACATTAGCAGCTGCAAAGAGGGATTGCCAAAGAGCTGAGTCTAGTCGGTTCGAGTCTTCGAAAACTAGTTCTTTGTCGGTGGTAATTTTTAGCAACTCTCGCGGGCTTTTAGGAATTACCGTAGGCTCCGCTGTTTCGGCCTCAGCCGCACGGATAAGCCGCGCCTTTCTCTCCATATAGCAAGGCATATCCTCATCGGCAACTTTCCAGCCGCTAAAGAGCATTTTGCATTCCGCGAAAAATACTTTCGCGTCTGTGGAAGCCTTTGCCTTATCCATAAGGACGCCGCACGTCCATCTCAACCGGAGGCCGGAAATGACGGCAAGGGCAATTGCCGCAGGAAAGCAGAAAATCATAAGCAATATGAAAGCGGCCCTCTCCCTGCCGGATGGAGAGCACTCGGCCGCTACCTGTTCTCGGGCGGCAGAAAACGTTCTGAGAAAATCCTCATCATTTCGCTCGGGTAATGACGTCCGGCCGGCCAAGAGTAAGGCATAGCACGTAACCGCAAAGGCAACCGTGGTGGCGTAATTTCCTCGCGCCCTATGGTACCAACTGACTTCGGGTACCGCAGCGACCTTATTCATACGTGCCGCACCCATTCTAGGAGGAACGATTGGCAGAGCACACCTAGAAAGGCAAGCAAATTTTATTCACGGACAGCCCGAGCGCACGGAATGGTGAGGCCAACAAACGGCGAGCGGACGCAAAAGATTTAGATTTTTCTTGCATCGAAACGGAGCCACCCCAACTAATGGGAGCCGTGAGACCCACCTATAATCCGTCCAGAATTGTTCGCGTCCGCAAGTGTGGCTTTCGAAAACGCATGAGCACGGCGGCCGGGAGGGCCATATTGTCCGGCCGCCGGCGCATGGGTCGCAGGCGGCTGACCGTCGTCTAGATCCCATGGGGTTTCGCCTTCTTCGCAGTCAGCGCATTCGCAGGCGCGAGGACTTTCATCTCTTTCGACTTTCCCGCTTCCGTGAGCGGGGGTTGGGGTTTTTGTTGGTACGGAAGGAGAACGCCGATCGGCAATGCTTTCCTCGCCTTGCTCTCGTAGCGTCCCGAAAAATCGGCGGTGCCGTGCGGAGAAACCATTTGCGGCGAATTTTCCGGGAAAAATTTCGCCGCAATACTGAAAAGTTTTTGTACGGCAGCGATTTTCTCGTCATCTTCTTGCCGGAATCAAAGAAAATGGACTCCGGCGCCATGGGCGAGGACTTTTTCTGTCGCCTTCGGCAAATTTCAATCGTCGGAAAGGCCGAAGGCAGACGTACCTAGCTCTGAAAGATTGGGAAAGATGTCCTCCTCTTGCGCACGGGCGGCCAGCAGAGCTTCCCGCCCGTGCGTGCCCGTTGTGACCAAGTAGCAATGGGCAAAGCTGCCCGCCCGAGCCGCGAAAAAGTCGATGTCCGAATCGCCCACGAGGGCCGTTTCCTCCGGTAGCGCCGAGAGGGTTTTAAGGGCAAATTGGGAGTAGGCCGCTTCCGGCTTGCGGAGGCCATCGACCGTCCCCTCCGTAGCGACGATGGCTTCCAGGAACCGGTCCAGTCCCAAAATTTGGCAGATCCGTTCTGCGAAAACCTGCTGCTTGTTGGTAAAAAGGGCAACCTTGCGGCCCTGCCGCCCTAGCCCTTCCAAAATCCAGCGGGCGCCGGCCAATTCCATCAGCCCATCTTCCAACGTTTCTGCCATATGTTTTCGATAGAGTTCGCAAAAATGATCTACCGTTTGACTGTCCGTTTGGCCGAGAATTGTCCATGCCGTACTCCGCAGGGGAGGACCAATTAGCGATCGCAAATATTTATCCTCCAGCGGTTCGCGGCCCATCTTTTCGAGGGCCCAGTTGCAGCAGCGGCAGATGGCACGGAAGTGGTCCACAAGTGTGCCGTCTAGGTCAAAGAAAATTGTTTTTAACATCCTTTTAGCATCCTATAATCTTGAAAATTTCGGCATAAATGCAAATAATAATAGCGCTGTGGGTGCTTCTGCGGAGTGTGCGGTGGAGGTTCGGCCGGCGGGCGGTGGAAAGCGCCGCCGTATCGTGCTTGCCGGCGACTGGAAGACCGGGCCGGTGCCTTCCGTCGGGGAAATCTTGCGGGAATGGGAGGGCTCCCTATCGGCCGGCACCGTGGCGGTGGAAGTTTCTGTGAATGCTTGGGATAGCCGTCTCGCAGCTTTCCTTCTGCGGCTAAGGGGAGCCTTGGCTGAAAAAGGCACTTTTTTGGATTTTTCTCAACTGCCGGGGAACCTGGGTCAACTGCTGCAATTGGCAGAGAAAGGGCAGACGAAGGCCATTCCGGACTTAGATGGGGAACAGTTCCGGCTCGCTCCCGCACATTCAGCTCTGCGGGACCAGCTAATATTCATCGGTGAGTTGACTTTGGGGATCGTGCAGCTCCTTCGAAAAAAATCGGTTCCCCGGGGCGTCGGCTTTGGCGCCCTTTTTCGTCAGTGCGGCATCGAGTCGCTCCCGACCGTTGCTCTTATTAGCTTCCTCACCGGGACTATCTTGGGTTTCATCGGCGCAGTCCAGCTAGCCACCTTCGGTGCCGCCATCTACGTGGCCAACCTGGTGGCTGTCGCCATGGCCAGAGAAATGGCCCCCATTATGACCGGAATTGTACTTACGGGCCGCGTCGGGGCCGCCTTTTCGGCCGCCCTCGGCTCCATGCGCACGGGTGGGGAGATCGATGCGCTGACCACTCTTGGTCTCTCTCCCATTGCTTTTTTAGCCGTACCGCGGGTTTTGGCGCTGGGTCTGATGGCGCCCCTGCTCTGCGTTTTTTCCGTTTTTGTGGGGATCGCCGGCGGTATGGCTGTCGTTCTGCCACTGTTTCACCTCTCTGCGACGCAATATATTAACAAAACTTTTTCTGCCGTTGGTCTGAGTACCTTCTGCTTCGGCATCGGAAAAAGCGCCTTTTTTGCCCTCCTAATCGCCGCCATTGCCTGCCGCAGTGGCATGGCCTGCGAGCGGAGTGCCGCCGGCGTTGGCCGGGCCACAACGCGTGCCGTAGTTTCTGGCATCACAGCTCTTATCGTTGCCGACGCCATCTGTGCGCTATTGGCGGACCGTCTGCACATTTGATCCATGGAAACGGGGCAACAGATTCAGCCGGTCCTGGCGGTGATGGAGTTGGCCATTCAGCGTGGGAGCCGCCTCCTATTGCAGGGGGTTAGCTTTTCTGTCGCTCCGGGGGAAATTTTTTCCATCATCGGGGCAAGCGGTTGCGGAAAAAGTTCGCTACTGCGGATCCTTTTGGGCTTGGACTTGCCCGCCGCCGGCACCGTACGGCTTTGCGGAGCAAACCCAGCGGAGCTGTTGATGCGGGGTGGAGCCGCTGTGCCGCACAGCTACGGCGTACTATTCCAGGAGGGCGCCCTCTGGACCTCTCTAACGCTATTAGAAAATGTTTCCCTACCAATTCGAAACTATCTAGAGCTTAACGATGAAGAAACTACCGAGCTGGCTGCCTTCAAACTGGCCCTCGTCGGACTGGGCGGTTTCGAGCATTTTTATCCCAGCCAAATTTCCGGAGGCATGGCTCGGAGGGCCGCTATCGCCCGCGCCATAGCCCTAGACCCGCCTCTGCTTTTCTTCGATGAACCCTCGACCGGCCTGGATCCGGTCGCTTCCCGGCAGTTGGACGAGCTCATTTTGCAGATCCGCGCATGTTATAGAACTGCTATTGTGCTAATTACGCATGATCTGAATAGCATTCGACGCATTTCCGATCGAACGGCCTTTCTGGACCGGGAGAGCCACTCCCTGCTGCAGATCGCCCCGCCGGCGGAAATGTCGAAAAAGTCGCCCCATCGGGCCGTGCGGGACTTTTTTTGGGGCAGCGGCCTGGAGGGAAAAAGAAGGACGGCCACACGGAGCATCGCACCATGAAATTAAAAGATTCCGCCTCCGTCGGTATCTTTGTGACCGGTGCCGTGTTGGCTTTTATTGCCGCCGTCATTTTTTTTACGGGGAGGCCCATTTTTGGTGGGCACACGCACACGTTCGTTCTCTACTTCAACGAGTCCGTCAATGGCCTGGAAGTGGGCGCACCGGTGAAGTTGCACGGTGTACGCATCGGACAGGTAAAGAAAGTGGTAGCCCACTTCGACCCGGGCCGAAAAAGCGTGCAGGTGCCGGTAACCATCATCCTAGAAGATGCCTATTGGCGGGCGGGCCGGCGTGAGCGACTTCGGTTGGCGGAGGATCAACAGGAGAAATGTTCCATAGCACAGGCGAAAAAGAGCGTTTCCGTCCGCTCTAAGTTCAGCCGCTCTCCTCTCATCATCGGCATGGTGGGCTCTCTTCAAATAGAAAGTTTTGTCACCGGCAAACTCTTCGTAGAGTTGGAGTATGTTCCCACTTTGGCCAGCAATTATTTACGGCCGGATGCGGACGGCGTGCCGAAAATTCCCACCCGCCCCAGCAATTTGGAAAGCCTTAGTGACCAACTGATCGGCATCGCCGATGGCATAAGCCACATAAATTTTTCTACCATTGGGGATTCCATCGAACACATCGTGCGGTCCTTGGCCGCCATCGACTGGACCGACCTATCTCGGTCCGTCACCGATCTATTTCGCACCGTAGCGAACGCAGCGAACAGCGATGACACCCGCCGCATCGCACATTCTTTTGCCGTACTTTTCCAAAATTTGGCCGAACTATCCACGGCCGTCAGCCAGGAACTGCAACCCGCCCTACCCGACCTTCGCCGTTCCCTTGCGAATGTTTCCCGTAGCGCCGAAGGTCTTTCCGAGTTTCTGTGCCCCAATTCGTCCTTTGCCGTTTCCGCGGAACGGCTCCTTCGCAGCGCGGACGCAGCCTCCCAAGCCGTTCGCTTGTTTTTTGAGTTCTTAGAAGAAAACCCTCGAGCGCTCCTCTTCGGTCGCCCCAAGGACGGCATGTTCCGGTGAGTCGCAGCGCGAAACCCATTTTTGCGATCGAAAAGTTCCGCGGCCGAGATTCAATTTTTGAAGTGGACGGAAATAGTGTTGTCGGGCGACGGCAAGTCGCCACAAAATTCGGGAAGGGGAAATAGGCGATGAGAAGAAAAATTCTACTTTCGATTGCAGTGATTTGCGGTGGAGCGTCTGTGGCGGCCTTCGGCCAGTCCACTCCGCCATTCAGCGCCGTGACAGTGGATGTGGCGAAGGTCTATGCCGGCTACCAGCGGGCAGAGCGCTCCAAAGAACAATTTCAGCGGGCCGTGGAACGGGCCCAGGCCGAGATGCGCACCATGCTAGATGAGGGCGTTGCGCTTGCCAAAGAATTGCAAGATATCGAAGAGCGCATGGACAATCCGGCCCTGAGCGAAACGGCTCGGGAAAAATTGCGCAAACAGGGCGAGGAAAAAGCGGACGAAGTTCGCAAGAAAGAAATTGAAGTGAACGCCTTTCGCCAACAGACGGATCGGGAATTGATGGAGCGGCGCGAGGAATTTGTGAGCAAGCACATCGAAGAGATACGGCAAGTAGCGGAGAAGATTGCCAAAAAGAAAAAAGTGCAGATGGCCTTCAACGTCTCCTCCGGAGCCATTCTCTATGCCGCCTCCGCCATGGACATCACGGACGATGTCATCGACTGCCTTAATAGCGACGATGACTAGCTCTCGCGCGGCGCGGAAGATTCACGGGCGTATTGAGTTGTGTTATTTTCCGCGATTATTTCCCGGAAAAATCTATCAATTTTGTCCACTTCTTTCTCCATTGAGAAATTTTCGGCGAAAATGCGGTGAGCGCGGCGAGCTAATTCGGTGGCCTCCTGCGGGTTTTCCAAAATTCGGCGCATGTGGCCGTCGATTTGCTTGAACATTTCTAGCGGACTGATGTCGTGGTCGATGTAGATCACGGAATCGCCGAAATTCTTCACGGCGAAGGGATGTCAATCGCTGATGATTACGCAAGATGCGGCGGCCGCCTCGAAAAGGCGGGAAGAGTTGGTGCCAGTGTTCAAATGCTCGTCGCTGTGTAATACGAGAGCCACGCCGGCCGCCTTCATTCGTTCCAAAAAAAGCTTCTGATCTGTGATGGTGCCACAGTAGGAATTCGGTGTCGTCTTTTTAAAAAGCGAAGCATTGCCGTAGGTTTCCAAGTAGCCGGTTCGATCAAGTTCCTCATAGAGCGTACGATAGAGCGTACCCCGCCGGTGGTCCCAACCGCCCGCGCTGTAAAATAGCCTTCGCTTGGGCGTATCGCAAAAATCAGTCGCCCGTACGGACAAAAGCACCGGCAGGGAACGGACCTTTCTCCCGCTCTGCGTCACATGGCCAGCCAACCTTCGTACCTCTGGAGTTCCATGAAGGAAGTAACGATAGCGAGATGCGGTGCGGAAGGGGCCGCTTCCAGGAGCAAATTGATTCGGCCAAAATTGGACAGCCGGAATATGGGCCGGTGGAGCGAATTTTGGCCACATGCTCAACACGATAGAGGGGCGAACGAACTCCATCGGTTCGGCAAAATCTTCGCCGCACTGGCAACATTCCCAGCCCCGTTCGGCCAGCAGCTCCATGATGCGCTGGGCTAACGCGCCTTCTGCTGGCCACGGCGGGACAAGGAAAACGATGCGCGGGGAGCCGTCCGCTTCGGGAAGTGGCTTTCCCGTTTGCCATAGGGCGCTCAGTTTTTCTGAAAATTTTGTCGGCGCGCTGTTCTTTTCGTTAAAAGGGCACCGTCGGCCAGCGGCTAGGCGATAGCGGAGCGGATACGGCATCGGCCGCCGGCGCGTTGTTGCGCCCGTGTCTGGGCGCGCCTTGTCCCGCTCCCACACTGAGATTCTGCGAAGGCGTACTGGGACCGTTTTCGGCTCGAACGACAAGTACCCCAGTCTCCCAACTTCCCGACACATCCAGTGCAGTTTGACATTCGTCGACACAGTTGTCAAAAATTTTCCATCTTTCATTGAGTGAGCGTTCCGGCCCCAACGCAGTGGGCCGGACCAACGGAGCCGATAGGGCCAGCGGATGGGAAATGGAGCGCCGACTGCCTGCTAGACTGGTCCCGTAGCGCGTGGGCCTGGAAGTCCACAGGTCCACCCACAGAGGAGCTGGCACAATGGCAAGCATAGCAACGGTACGCATCGCCTGCGACGGCGACTACTTCGATGGTCCCGTGAAGGGGGCGGACGGAAAGAAAGTCAGCATCTGGCGGGGCAGCGCCCTACGCGTAGAACTGGCCCTCTTCCGTCGGGACGTCTGGCAGGACCTGGCCAACGTGGCGGAATTGGTGGTTGAGGTAAAAGAAATGGGCCCCCACGATCGGCCGCCCGCCGCAGAAGTAGCGCCGCTTCTGCAGTGCCGCATTCCGGCGGATCTGCTGGACCAGGAAGCGACCGCGGCCGACTGGGAAGCGGGCACGGGCCAGCAGGCCGTCGCGGAATTCACCGGCGAAGAAACCGCCCTTCCGGCCGGTGAATGCTGGCTCGCCGTCTGGATCCAAACGTACGATGATCCGCCCGACACGGTTGCCTTTGCCGCCGGGCGGATCACCGTACGGGAATCTTCCGCAGGGGTCCCATCCCAACCGCCGGAACCGCTGGAACGGTTTTACGATAAGATCCGCTGCGATAGTCTTTTTGCGAAGAAAAGTGCAAATTTAGCCGATCTTTCCGACTGCGCCTCGGCACGGCAGAGCCTGGGCCTCGGCTCAGCGGCGCTGTTGACGGCGATGAACGAGGAAGATATGGCCTCCGATTCCGTAGAGGCCGTGCCCACCCAGCACAGTGCCAAAGCCTACGCGGACGCGGCCGATGGCCAAGTGCTACAAAACGCCAAGGACTACGCAGACGCGGCAGATGCTGAGGCGCTACAGAACGCCAAGGACTACGCAGACGCGGCAGATGCTGAGGCGCTACAGAATGCCAAGGACTACGCGGACACGGCCGATGGCCAAGTGCTACAGAACGCCAAGGACTACGCGGACGGGCAGATCGCTGCGATTCCCATTGCCGTACCGGATCCCGATAACCTCTGGCCTGGAAGCCTTCGGCCATTCTTCAGCAGCTACGTGGAAAGACCCTATTTTATCAGCACGGGGGGTGTCTGTGCCCTGGATGGCTGGCTAATCGGCCAATCCACCGTTACCGCGTCCCCCAAGAACTTTTTCGAAAGTACGACGGGAGCAGACGCCATCGTTTTCTACCGCCCCTCCGGCAGCCCAGGGACTGGTGTCTATTACATGAACCGGCCTTTCACCAAGAAAGAAACGACTCCCTTCGTCGGCAAGACAGTTACTTTTTCCGTGGAATTTAAATTTGGCGCTGGATTCCCACTCCAAAAGACGGGCAACGGCCTTATGCTTTCCGTCACAGCTTCCACTAGCGGTTTACCTTCTTTAAAGGTCGATGCAACTGGGACATATAGCAATGGCGGTGCTGTGGTCGCCACCTTCGGAGAAATTACGGCCGGATCCACGACGGATTTCGTTCGGCACAGCTTCACATTCTCCCTGGGCAGCAATGTGAAAATGTTCTGCATTACTTTGACCCACACGCCGTTCGGGTCCGGATCCTCTCTGCCCGATGACTATCGTTTCTATCTGGCCCGGCCGACCATAGCCATTGGCTCCGAGCCGGCGCCCTACCGGGCGCGAAGTTGGGGCTCCGACTACATCAACAGCTGCCAGCGCTTTGCCCGCATAAGTTCCGCATTTAGCGGGTCCGTGTCTGCCGGAGAGGTAGTCTACGAGCACTGCACCTTCGTAGCGCCCATGGAATTGGTGCCTATCTGCATTCGCGCGACGGATGAATCTACTCCCGTAGGCTTTCCGGCCGCAGCCATTGCCGATGTGGTGAATATCACCCGTTTCGGGTTCACCGTTGCACGCACGGCCAGCGGGGATGGAGAAGCCAAATGGCAAACTATCTATGGCTTCGGCGTGCTGGTCTGGACCTTTCAGGACCCCATCGCCAACTATTGAGGACCGGCCCCGTGGACAGCGACATTTCCTTAGAATTCCTTCGGCAAATCTACGACATGCGCCAGCGTATCGATGAACTGGAGCGGCGCATCGGCGAGCTGGAACTGCAGCTGCAGTCCCTGAGGAATGAGCCGTGAATTGGACCATCGATTGGGGCGACGGGGAACAAACCTTCTCCGTCTTAGGGTTGAGCCGACTCCGCCGCCGGCGACTGAACCAGGGCCGGGACACGGTCACTTTTCGTCAGGAATCTGCCGTCGCGCTAACAGCTCCGCTGGCCATTGAGCCCTTTACTTTCGTTCGCATTCGCCGGCCAGATGTCATTTGGTTTAGTGGCAAAATAATAGGCCTGCCAACTTTTGGGTCTGGGGAGGAGGAGGCCAGAAATTACCAGATCGGCGGACCTTGGTGGGATCTAGAAAATATTGTCTACCAGCAGCCCTGGAGCATGGCGGAGGATCCGGAAGATCCGGAAAGTGAGCTCGCTACGGCTTGGAAGAGCCACATCATACTGGGGCAAGGGTCTACCGGCGATCGGCTGACGGTCCGCGAACAGCTGCTGCAAATTTTGGACTACGCCATCGATGCCGGGGCAGCCCTGGCCTACGAGATTCCGATGGAAACCCTTGCCGGCACATTTCCTCTGGACGAATGCCGGGACCTGAGCTGCGCCGAGGCCATCCAGCGGGTCCTCCGCTGGGCACCCGCCGTCCGCAGCTGGTTCGACTATTCGGCGGAAATCCCCGTGCTGCATTTTGCGGACCGGTCCACGGCACCGTTTTTTTCCGTTTCCCTGGCCGCCGGCTCCCTACAATCCCTCTCTATCGCGCCCCGTCCGGACCTGCAACTTCAAGCCGTCGCCATCAAGTACGAACGCACGCATAGGGCCGGCGGAAAAGTTTGGCAAACCCTGCAGGTGGACCGCTATCCGCCCGACGGAGAGGAAAACCGGCCGCGGGCGCTGGTGCTAACGGTCGAGTTGGAAGGCTCTAACAGCCAGTACGTCACACAGAAAATTTCCACGGGAACGGTTTCGCTGAGTTCGGAGCTTTGGTGGAAAAGGCACCTGCCTGCCCTGGAAAATGTGGAAAATTTGCAGTTGTTGAGCGTCTCCCGCGATTCGACGCTCCCCCGCGAGCTGCTGACGGGCTGCATTTCCGACTGGATGGCCGTCGATTGCGAATCGGACGTCGCTCGGGCCACCGTCGCCTCCGAAAAGGAGGGCGTTGCCGTCGCCGGCCAGGACGTGGCCGTCCGCTTCCTTGCCACCGATGGCCAAACGGCCACCTACTCCCGACTTTCCACCTATGCGCCGGAAGAGGAAGCGCCGGAGGGGCTCGCCCAGGCATTTTTTGAAAGTCTTTCCGCTTCTCCCTACGAGGGCACCGTGCGGCTGGCGGAGGAAGAGGTGCCTGCCATTCCCATGGGGGCGCTGCTGCAGATCACCGACGGACAAGCCGCCTGGGCCACCATGGGGGCAGAAATTCAAGAGTGCGAAGAGGACGTGGACGGCGGAATCGCGGAGTTGCGCTTTGGCCCTCCGGCACACCTGGGCCTGAAGCAGCTCATTCAGCTGGCACGGGCAAACCGTCGCCGGACGGCGCCGTCCGGGACCCTGATCCGCCTCAGCGGGGAA
>JAIRMB010000052.1 GCA_031258995.1 Puniceicoccales bacterium | reverse complement strand
AAGGCGGCTGCGCTTTATCGCCTACGAGATGGGCGAAGGTGACGCCGCTTTTGGTTCCCATCGGCAGGTGTTGGAGGCGCTGTGGCGATGGGGTTTTCCGACGAACGAATTCCGCATGGGGCAGGGCGCCGACGAGGTATGGCGGCGGATTTTGGAATTCGAAGCCCTCCGGAAGAACTATCTATTTGATACGGACGGAGTTGTTGTGAAAGCGGACAGCCATCCGGTGCGGGATCGGCTTGGCTGCCAGGCGGCGGCTCCCCGCTGGGCCATCGCCTACAAATTTTCCCCCGAGCGGGCGGAAACGGTGTTGGAAGGCATTCGGTTGCAGGTCGGTCGAAGCGGCGTGGTGACTCCCGTGGCCGAGCTGAGGCCCATTCCGCTCGCCGGCGTCACCGTCCGCTCCGCGACGCTCCATAACGCCGACGAGATCGGCCGGCGGGACCTGCGCATCGGCGATACGGTTCTTCTTGAGCGAGCGGGAGAAGTTATTCCCGCCGTGGTTGACACCGTGCTTTCCAAACGGCCTCCGGCAGCAACGCCCTACCGCTATCCGAACCGCTGCCCCGCCTGCGGCGGGAGCCTGTCCCGCATCGCCGGTGAAGTGGCCTACCGCTGCCTCAATCCCGACTGCCCACCGCAGATCGCCCGGCGGCTGGTGCACTTCGCCTCGAAGTCGGCCATGGACATCGGTTCTCTGGGGCCCCAGCGCGTTGGGCAGCTCATAGAAGCTGGTCTGGTGCGGAGCTTTACCGATATTTTTCGCCTACGAGTGGAATCGCTCCTCGCTCTCCCGCGGACCGGCGAACGGTCGGCTCGACGCCTCCTGGAGGGCATTGAAGGGGCAAAAGACCGGCCCCTCTGGCGGCTGCTCCACGGCCTCGGCATTCCTCACGTGGGCGCGGAAACGGCGAAGGCGCTGGCGCTTCGCTGGCCTTCGCTGGAAAGATTGATGGCCTGCGACGGGAAAGAACTGTGGAACTGCGAAGGCATTGGCGAAATTGTGGCGGCAAGCGTGCAGAAATTTTTTCAAGACGCTCGTAATCAGCGACTCGTGGCCGAGCTGGGGGCGCTGGGCGTGCGAATGGAAGAAACGGCCGCGGCTCCGCCCGGACCGCTAGCCGGTAAGGTCTTCGCCATCACGGGGACCTTTTCCACCCTTGGTCGCGAGGAACTCAAGCGGCGCATTGAGGCGCTGGGCGGCTCCGTCCGGTCGGCCCTTTCCAGGCAGGTGGACTTGCTGCTAGTTGGTTCTGCGCCAGGATCGAAAGCCGCTGAAGCGGACCGGCTAGGAATTTCGTCCGTTACGGAAAACGAAATCGCGGATTTGTTAAACGGCGCGAACTAAATCGCGCAAAAGGACATGGCACCTATCGCGCCCATTCTATGCTGGAAACGGCGAAATTTTAAAATTTTCGCTTTCTTTCGCTAAAAAAGTATATATAATGCGCTGTGTCTTTTGACTGTCAGACAGGTGGGGTACAGCAAGTCAACCCAGAAGCCATCCTTCGCTACGCTGCTGCCATTGCCGACGGCACAGACGCACGTGACTTTCTACGCCAGTTGATTACGCCATTCAATCTGTTCGGGACATCTAAATACGTTTCCGATGGACGACACAATTTAGATTTCTTATTGAATGTCGCTAACCAAGATTGGGTAGCTAATTTGCTACTCTGCTGCCGAGCAGGCAACCCAACCACCGCCCGCATTGCCAGCTGGATTTCCTATGCCTTACTATTAGCCGCGCCTGGTGGAGCGGCAACCTTCACTCCGGCACCGATCTTCCGTCGCTTGGCACATCTCCTTTACTCTGCCGCCAACGAAGTCGAACTTTTCAGAACTAGTGGGTATTGCCTCTTTGCAAGAGAAATGCGGGAAATTCCGCCCGCATTCGGTGGACCGCCGACAACGGAACAGCTGGAAGTACTTCGAACGGCGGCGGAGCTGTGCGATAGGGTCGCTGAACGGCCAAATTTCGTCACCGATCAAAATGCCTTTAAGGCCGTTCGACAATTTTTTTCGCAGACCAGCTGGGCCATGCTTCAGTCGAACGGCTTCATTCTCGTAAACTCGTATAGCGATGGCACGTGCTCCCTTCAAAATCCTTCGACCGGTGTTTTTTTTCTCATCAAGAAAGACGCACAAACCGGGAAGGTGTTCTTCGCTCCGGGAATCGGTCACGGCAACGGTGAAGAAATCCCAGACGAATTAAAAAAGCCATTCAATGCAGAGCAAGAAGAAGATCAGGATACCTATTGGAAGATGGTGGGCCTGCTGCGCGGCGGCACAACGGTCGGCGGCGACGGAGACGAATGCGGCGCAATTCCTCCCTGGGTAAAGCGCAGAGCAGAGCTCCTTGTTCGATTTTGCGATCTGCCCAGGAAAGATTATAGTGCAATAGTTAGAGCGGCAAATATATCCGGAATGGTTGATCCTGCGTGCCTACAGGGACTCGAAGTAGGCCTAAAGTATGTACAGCTCTCGTGTATGCAGCAGGGAATTGGTGGGGAACAAATAGTTTGCACCGGAGTTGGATTGAATGGAATGTTAGCTCAATCCCTCGCGCTAATGTATGATCTCACTTCCCACTGTTTCCAGTCCGATCCAATCGGCCCCCTGATCCAAAATAAAATTGGACTTTATCGAATAGCGAAAAACGCATCAAAGGCGTTCAGCTACTTATTTATCCCTTACAATAATAAGCAGGATTTTGTGAACATTTTGCTATACATCCTGTTTTCGCTACAGACGCCCGGCGTTTTTGGCGTGCGGGTCACAGTTCCTGGATCGGGAGGCCTAAGATTCGGCTACGTCGCATCGGCGATAGAATCCATCGTACAACTTCAGATCGCTCTGAACGCAGGGCAAATCGTCATCGAGCCGTGAAGGGCGGACGATCGCTCTGGCCGTTTCAAGTAACTGTAGCCAACATAAAAGGGCTGTTGAGACGTTTAAAAGAACTTGCACCTAAACGGCTGCCGTTCGTCCAACGGCTCGCGCGGGAGAGGAAAAACTTGCGAGGAATTTTGCGATTTGCGTAGCTACAGCCATGGCAAGCCTCGCCGCGACTAAGAAATTTTTCCTCGCGGGCACCCTCGCCGCCATTGTCGCTTTGCCTTTCTTAGTCCGTGAGCGTGGGCGGGCCATCAACGCCGCGACGGATGACACGGTGGTCATCCTTACTGGGCACAACGAGAATCTGCGTTTCGAACTAGGCCAAGGATTTCAAAAATGGTACAAGGAACAGACGGGCCGGACCGTCTTCGTGGATTGGCGCTACCTGGGTGGTGTGTCGGAGATCGTCCGCTACTTGGACAGTGTCTACGGTAACGCTTTTCGTCTCTATTGGGAGAAAGAGTTGGGCCAGCCTTGGAATGGGGCTGTGCAAGGTGCCTTCGTACGGCGGACCGCCGATAGCAGCCGATGGACTGACCCCGTCCAGCGGGAGGTCTGCAAAGCTTTTTACGGCTCGGACATCGGCTCCGGCATTGATATCTTTTTCGGCGGTGGCGTGTCCGAATTCGTCATTCAGGCGGATCGGGGCACTATCGTCGACTGCGGTTTCCTCCGCGAGCACCCGGAACTTTTCTGCGAGAGTTGCATTCCGCCTCGAGTGGGCGACGAGCCGCTCTGGGACGGCGAGGGCCGCTGGTTCGGCCAGTGCCTGTCCACCTTGGGCATTCTCTGCAATCGGGCCGTCCTAGCCGCCAGGGGACTGGAAGATAAGGACGTGGGCCAGTGGGCCCAGCTGACGGATCCGCGCCTTTTCGGGTCCGTCGCCCTGGCCGATCCGACAAAAAGTAGCGCCCTACTCAAGGCCTATGAAACGATTATCCAGCAGCAGATGCTGTTTCGCGAAAGGGAATTGGCCGGCAGCGGTCAGCGCTTCTCGAGCGAAAAGGAACGAAAAATGCAAATCGTTGGGGAGGGCTGGCTACGGGGTCTGCGCACTCTGCAGCTCATCGCTGCAAATACCCGCTACTTCGCCGATGCGCCCACGAAGATGATCCTGGATGTGGCCAGCGGCAATAGCGCCGTCGGCATCATCGTAGACTTTTTGGGCGAGGCTCAGGCTGCCTTTGACAGGAGCCGCTGCGGCTGGGACAGACTCCACTTTTTTTCCCCTCCCAACGGCACCGTCGTCAGTCCGGACCCCATAGCAGTGCTGCGGGGAGCTCCCAATCGCGAAGTGGCAAAATTGTTCCTGGAGTACATATTAGGAGAAGAAGGGCAAAAGATCATCGTCTTTCGGGTGGGAACGCCGGGCGGTCCGATCCGCAACGAACTCTTTCGCCCTGCCGTCAATCGAAAGGTCTACGACAAAGCGTACGCACCTTACCGCACTACTGGGACTGATGATCAAATTCAAGTGCTCGAGCGATCTGCTCTCACCTACCGGCCGGAGTACACGGCTTCCGTCTACAGCACCCTCAAGTGGATGATAAAATTCGCTTTCATGGTGCCCCACCGGGAACTGGTGGAGGCCTGGGCAGCCATCTTATCCGCGCGAACCGAGGGCCGCTCCGATGATGCGGAGCGGGCGCTCCGTATTTTGGAAGATTTTTCCGGCTTTGCCTACGACGAGATTAACGACGTTTTTGCTGCCGTTCTGCAGCCCACCCGTCCGGCTGCTGCTCTGGAAGTGCAGCGCAGGATCGCCGGTCACTTTCGCGACCAGTATCTACTGGCAAAACGCACGGCAGAAGGTATTTAAATGTTCTTACGAGAAATCTTACTGAGCGAAGACGGAAGGAGGGGCGTTTCAATTCCGCCGGCCGTAGGAGCCCAAAAACGGTTGACGGGGTCCATGGGGGACCTAGCAGTGGCACCAGGTGCCGATGGTTCTTGGAATTGGAAAGTTGTGGGGTCGATTGGCCGGGAGGCATTACCGAAAATTTGTCAAAAAGTGCGAGCCCACCGTGCGGCGCATTAATGAGCTGGAGCAGCGATGGAGTACGCTCGGCGGTGGGGAGTTGCGCGCCAAGACGGAGGAATTCAAAAATCGTGTGAGGGCCGGGGAGTCTCTGGATGCCATCCTGCCGGAAGCATTCGCGGCGGTAAAAAGTGCGGCTAGATGTCTGTGTGGGACAAAGTTCACGGTTTGCGGCGAGGAAATGGAGTGGCAGCTGGTGCCCTACGACGTGCAGCTTATCGGAGCCATCGCACTTCATTCCAAAAAGATCGCTGAAATGGCCACCGGAGAAGGGAAGACCTTCGTGGCCACCATGCCCCTCTACCTTAACGCGCTCACCGGTCGCAATTGCCAATTGGTGACCGTCAACGACTACCTGGCGCGGCGCGATTCGGAGTGGATGGGGCTACTGTACAATTTTTTGGGGCTGACCGTCGGTTGCATTCAAAGCGGCATGGAGCCGATGGAGCGGGAATTGGCCTACGGCTGCGACATAACCTATGGCACCGCCTCCGAGTTGGGCTTCGACTACCTGCGGGACCGGGGTCTGGCCCATTCTTTGGAAGATCAGGTGCAGCGGGACCACTACTATTGTATCGTGGACGAGGTAGATTCGGTGCTCATCGACGAAGCCCGCACGCCGCTGATCATTTCCGGCCCGGCCGTGGAGGAGCGGATTGCCCCCTACGGCGAATTACGAAGTCCCGTGGAACGACTAACGAACCTGCAGCTGCAGCTCTGTAACCGACTTGTGGAGGAAGCTCGCGAGCTGCTGGAAAAAAATCCTAGCGACGAAGAGGGCTATCGGAAGCTCTTCACAGTCCGCTTGGGCATGCCCAAGCACCGCCAATTGTGCAAAATGCTGGAATCTGGGGCGATTAGTAGACGATTGGAGCGCGTGGAGGGGGAGATGGCCAGCGACATGCGCCGGGACGAGCGCTTTCTCCTGAAGGAGACCCTCTATTTCACCATCGAGGAGCGGCAAAACAGCGCCGACTTGACGGAGCTGGGGAGGAAAACCCTCTTTCCAGAGGATCCGGATGCCTTCGTACTTCCGGACCTGGCACTCCTCTGCGCCGAAATCGACCGGTCCGGCGAGGGCACGGAGGCGGAGCGGCAAGGAAAAAAGCAGGAGTTGGCTGCCAAAGCCGCGGCCGTCGGAGAGCGAGTTCACTGCATCAGTCA
>JAIRMB010000016.1 GCA_031258995.1 Puniceicoccales bacterium | reverse complement strand
TGGTGGAGCAGTTCCACCTGCGCATGGGCCAGGAGGTGATCGGGCAGGCGCTAGCCGACGGCGGCGGCCGATTGCCACAGCTGGTTCGGGTGCACGCGGTGGACGGCCTGAACCCGGTTGAGCGGAATCGGCGCGCTCCTTTTCTACGGACCACGACCGCTTTCCCCAACGAACGGCTCCGGACTGAAACGGCGGGCGGCCCTCTCTCCTGCCGCATCGTGGACCTTTTCGCCCCCATCGGTAAGGGACAGAGGGGTCTCATTGTGGCGCCGCCGAAGGCGGGTAAGACTATGCTGCTGCAGGATATTGCTCGTGGAATCGGAGCCAATCGGCCCGACTGCCACCTAATGGTGCTGCTGGTGGACGAGCGGCCAGAGGAAGTGACCGAGTTCCGTCGCTCCGTCAATGCGGAGCTTTTCTCCTCTTCCAACGACGAGCCTACCGCGCGACATATCTATATTTCTCGACTGGCCTTTCGTCGGGCCCAGTGCCTGGCGGAGGCGGGTCGCGACGTCGTGCTCCTGCTAGATTCCCTTACCCGCCTGGCCCGTGCTTTCAACTGTGCCATGGCCCGCTCCGGTCGTACCATGAGCGGCGGCCTAGACTCACTGGCGCTAGAGCAGCCGCGCCAGTTCTTTTCCCTTGCCCGAGCAACGGAAGAAACGGGCTCCCTGACCGTGCTGGCCACCGTACTGGTGGAGACGGGCAGCCGCATGGACGAGCTCATTTTCCAAGAATTCAAAGGAACGGGTAACATGGAGATCGTGTTGGATCGTAAGGCAGCGGAGCGGCGCCTTTTCCCTGCCATCTCTCTGCAGGGAACGGGGACACGACGGGAAGAGCTACTGCTGGACGGCCGATCCCGTGAGGCGGCACTGATCATGCGGCGGGCGGCTGGGGAAGGAAAGTCGGACATGGTCCTCGGCGCCCTCCTGGAGCGCATGGGGAAAACCCAAAGCAACGAGGAGCTCATCCGCCTGCTTACTGGCCACTAAAATGGCGTGGACATCATGCGTTGGCTACGCTACCGGCGGCTTAAATTTCGCAGACGGGTACTGCGCCCCCTGCGCCGCTTGGATCGGACCGCGGAGCGCTTCATGACCGACATCCTCTATGAACGGAAAAGCGGTGTCGGGATCGCAATCGTCCGACCTTTTCTCCGTGGCCTTTCAATTCCTTTCCGTGCCCTCACCGCCCTGCGGCGTTTTCTTTACGACCAACGTATTTTACACTCTCAATATTTGGGTTGCCCTGTGATTTCCGTGGGGAATTTAACGGTGGGAGGGACCGGCAAGACGCCTTTCGTGGAACTGTTGGCTCGGGAATTGGCCTGCCGTGGCCGCTCGGTGGCCATTCTTAGTCGCGGCTACCGCAGTCAGCCGGAACCGCTCTGGCAGCACATTTTACGTGCAATTACCCACGGCGAGTGCACCCCACCGCGGGTGGTCTCCGATGGAAAATCCGTGCTGTTGGGCGCGGAAATTGCCGGCGACGAGCCCCACATGCTGGCCCGCAATTTGCCCGGCGTTGCCGTGATTACCGACCGCAATCGGGTCCACGCGGGCAAGTTCGCCATTGGCCATTTCGGCTGCGACACGCTCATTTTGGACGACGGATTCCAGCACCTGCGGCTTAAGGCGCAGCTCAACCTACTGCTCATCGATCGCACAACTCCGTTCGGTAGCGGCCACCTGCTTCCGCGCGGCATCCTCCGTGAGCCGCCCCAGCAAATGAAGAGGGCCACGCACATTTTTCTTACCAAATCCGACGGAACGGTGGACCGGAGGCTGGCGAGTTTTTTAGAAAGACATAAGTCGCCACGGGCGCCCATCATTCTTTGTCGCCATAGCCCGAAGCGGCTCTGCGAAGTTCATGGGACCGGCACGCCGATCCCGCTCGCTTCCCTCGCAGGACGGCGGCTGGCGGCCTTTAGCGGGATCGCTATGCAAGAGAGCTTCGAACGCTTCCTGGAAGAGGAAGGCGCAATTTTGGTGCACAGAAAGCGCTTCCCTGACCACTACCGTTTCCAAGAGGAAGATTTGGAAAAGATTTTTACGACAGCCATAGCTCGGGGGGCAGAGTGGGTTCTCACCACCGAAAAGGACGCCGTCCGCCTTAATCCAAATCAATACTATCCATTGCCTACTTACTACTTGCGTGTAGAGATTGAAATTTTGCGGGGCGAAAAAGACTTCCAAGAGCTGCTCCGACGGGTCGGCGGCCAACCTCCTCCGGCGGAACATCCGGCACCCTAAATTTCGTCTACCGATAAATTGCCGTTGCCAAAGGAGCAGTGGCCGGACCCAATGGGGGACCGTGGTGCGGATTCTGATAGCCTGCGGCGGAACGGGCGGGCACCTGTCTCCAGGGATTGCCATTGCACAGCGATTGAGCGAATTGGGCCACAGCGGGCCCATAGCCATCAGCGAAAAAGGGGTCGATGGCCGACTTGCAGCCGACTACGGCAATTTGAAGTTTTATCCTCTTCCTGGGAGCGGATTTAGTTTGCGGCCGGTCCCATTGATGAGTTTTTTTTGGAACGGCCTACGTGGATTTTTGCGGGCGTGGAAGTTGCTGAACCGGGAAAAAGTCGATGCAGTGCTGGCCTTCGGCGGCTTCACGTCCCTTTGGGTGGGGCTGGCGGCGCTTCTTCGACGAAAGCCTATCTATTTGCATGAATCCAATTTACGCCTCGGTAAGGCCGTCCGGCTGCTAAGCCCCTTTGCCCGTCGCGTATTCCTTCCACTGCCCCTAAAGGCGCGCAAGCGTTACGGCCGTAGCGAAAAATTTCTTGCTGCGGGCTGCCCGCTCCGAAGGGATTTTGTGCCAATCGAGAGAGCAGAGGCACGCAGGGCTCTAAATTTACCCGAATCGGGCCGCCTGCTGCTTCTGGTAGGCGGAAGCCAGGGCGCCAGAGTGCTGGTTCACTGGATGGTAGAGCGGGAACGGGAATTGGCCGCCCACGGTTTTCATGGGATCTGCCTAACCGGTCCCGGCGGAGGTGAGCTGGAGCGATCTCTCCGCGATAAAAACGGCAATCGGTTGATCATGCGCTACTTGCCTTTCAGTGGCACCATGGCCCTACTTTATTCGGCCGCGGACGTTGCCGTTTGTCGGGCGGGCGCTGGCACCCTGGCGGAACTGGTGGCCGTTGGGCTGCCAAACGTGCTCGTACCCTATCCTTCTTCCTCGGGTGACCATCAATTGGCTAACGGTCGAGCCATGGAGGCGGCCGGCGCGTCGATTCTGCTGCCGCAGGATCGCATGGGATACCTCTTGGCAAATGTGCTTCGTCTGGCCGAACCGGAGCGAGCGAAGGAGATGGCGTGTGCCCTCGGCCGACTCCGGGCGGAGACGGGGAATGCGGCCCAATTGATCATTGATACCATTTTGGAAGATCTTCGGCACCGCTAGCATGGACCAATTCCGGCAAGGTTCGAAAAAATTTTTCCTCGAAGCCATCGATCGACGGTTCCGAGAGGATCGTTTCCTGAAAAAAATTCACAAATTTCTGCCACACTATGCCTTAGCAGAAAACGTCCCCATGGCCCGCTTCACCTCTCTCCGCATCGGCGGACCGGCTCGCTTTTTTGCCGAACCGCATTCGCTGGAAGAATTGCGTCGCCTCCTCCGCTGTGCCCGAGAGGCGGAATTGCGCGTCTTTGTCCTCGGAGCCGGCACGAATCTGCTCGTAGACGACGGAGGTTTTTTCGGACTTGTTCTGCGCCTCCGTGGGGCCTTTTGGGAGCGTTACTATTTTCGATCGGAAGGAATTACCGCTCGCTGCGGCCTTTCTCTGCGATGCCTCGGCCGTCTCTGCGGGGAGAACGCCATCGGCGGCTATGAATTTTGCAACGGCATACCGGGCACCGTCGGTGGGGCCATTTTTCAAAATGCGGGAGCATTCGGTTCCGCCATCGGTGATCTAATTAGGGAAGTGGCTATTTTACAGCCAGATGGAGAATTTGCCCGCCTGCGACCGGCATTTTCCTATCGGCGTTCCTTCCTGCCGGCGGGCGCTATCGTACTTTCTGTGGAACTGCTCCGGCAAGAGGGAGACAAAGATCACATCTTTCGCCGGCAAAAAGAGATGGCAAAAATGCGGCGGGAGCGACAGCCGCGGGAGCCGAGCGCGGGCAGTCTCTTTCGCAATCCTCCTAGCCATTCGGCTGGGGAATTGATCGAACGGGCCGGCTTGAAGGGATTTCGGGTGGGCGGCGCGCAAATTTCCCGAAAGCACGGCAATTTCGCCGTCAACGCCGGCGGCGCCACTTGTGCCGATGTTCTGAATCTCACATTCTTTGTCAAGCACACTGTTAGGGAACGTTTTAAGATTGACTTAGAGCCGGAAGTGTACTACTTGGCAAACTCCCCAGAGGAATCCCCTTGAGCGCAAATTACGAAGTTCTGATCCTGTCCGGAGCGGCCTCTAGCGAACGGGAAATTTCGCTGCGGTCTGGCCGCCATGCGCACGGCATTCTTGCTAGTCTTTTCCCCTCTAGACTCGTCGAGTTAGCGGATGATCTGCTCCCCGTGGGCCTAGATGCGCGCCGCACGGTTATCTTTCCGCTCATACACGGCGAATTTGGCGAAGACGGGCGCCTGCAGGCCCTTCTCGATAGGGACGGCTTTGTCTATGTGGGAAGCGGAAAAGACAGTATGGAACTCACTATCAACAAGGCACGCACTAAGGAGCGGGTGGCCGGTGGCGACATCCCCACACTTCCCCATTTCGCATTTGCCGCGACGGAGAAAGGAAAGCTTTCCTTCGAAGTGGTTTGTGAGACCGTCGGCGCATCCGAACTTTTTCTAAAGCCTAACGATAAGGGCAGTAGCATTCAATGCTATCCGTGCAGGGATAGGGGCAGTTGGATTGGAGCCCTAGATCAGGTACGGGAGGGCCACTGGATCGTGGAGCCGTTCTGTCGGGGCCGGAATGTTACCGTGGCGCTTCTGCAGGGGAGGGCTCTCCCTGTCCTAGAAACACTTTGCGGCGAGGGCTTTTTGAGCTATGAGGCAAAGTACGGGGTTGACGCTGCGGAGCACCTATGTCCCGCCCCCATTGGGGGTGAGCTGACGGCCCGGCTTCGCAACTACGCCGAACGGGCGTTTTCACTTTGCGCCTGTCGGGATTGGGCCCGCGCGGATTTTCTCCTCCGCTCCGACGGCGCAATCTTCTTTCTTGAAATCAATGGCATCCCTGGCTTTGCGGAGACCAGTTTCTTCCCTGCCTGTGCCCTCGGCGCGGGCATTTCATCTGCCGAATGCCTACGGAAATTGATCCAGCCGGCTCTGGAGCGACACCGCTACCGCTACCCATGAAAGCGCACGAAAAAAATTCTGCGAAGACCGCTCTCCCTCGCCGTCCCGCAAAGCGCAGGGTTCGACAGAGGGGAATGGCGCAAAAGCCCGTGGGCCATCCTGTCGGGAAGCGCGTGGCCATCTTACTCCTCTTCGCGCTCTTTTCCTTTGCCGCTCTTTTCGGCGCGCGGCAGCTGCGCGGCGCCGTAGAGCGGCGCTTGGCCGCCAGATATCGACTGGAACGGGTGGAAATTCGGACGGCCGGAACGCTGCCTCGGGGACAGGTTTTGCGGCTGCTGCGCCTGCCTCGAGGGACGAGCCTCGGCGCCATCGACATCCACCGCTGCCGCACCGAGCTGCTCAAATGTCCTCAAGTCCGCGATGCGCACGTGGAACGGGCCTACCCTAATACGTTGAGCGTAAAAATTTTGGAACGGATTCCGCTCTTTAAGGTGGCCCAACGGGGTAGTCGCGAGTGGCTCTTCGTCTCCTCTGACGGCTTCGTATTTCCTTGCATCGGTTTGTGCGAGAACGCGATTGCGTCGCTGCCGCAGCTCCATTGCTCGCCCCCCGCGGTGGCCGGCACCATTCTCCTCTTCGTGCCTCAACTGTGCAAAGTTCTTCAAGAGGCAAAAGAGATCGGCGGATCGACGGTCGGGGCCTGGTCCGCCATTTCTGTGGACGAGGGTGCCTGCGGCCGCACAGGCAAGCTGGAAGAGTTTGAAGTGCGTTGCCCCACCATTGTGCACCTTCGCTTACGAAGCGAAGATCTCTCAAAGCAATTCGAAGAGCTGGAGTACATTCTTCGGGACGCCAGAGAGCGCCACCTTTTGCCGCTGGACCGGGTGGATCTCAGCATCCGCGGAAGGGCCTACGTCAAGCCGCTGCAATCGAGCAATTGATCGTAGAAATAAATATAATATGAATTGCTTTCAAAATATCGACTTGCTTTTACCGGCAAATCCTCCTGGGTACGGCCTGGAGGTTTCTATGTCGAATGCAGATCTTGGGGTTGCGAAGTCCGATGCTCCTGTGGATGCGGCGATTGTCTTAGCTTCGTTACAAAAGCAATCCGATCGGGTGCTTGATTCGTTTGATAAGCTGGCGCAGTCTAGTCATGTCGATCCGACATCGCTAGACCGACTAATGCAGACCTATGATCGTCTGGTTGGCTTGCAAGCGCAGGCTGGTGCCATCGCTCTAGCGTATTCGTTTAATTCGCCGTGGCTTGCCGTATGTGCGACCTATTATCTTGCGTTGGCGTCAACCGAAAATCCTGCGGCTCAAGCAGTAGCGCTGAGAGGCCTCGAGGAGGCCATGCCGAAGTTGATGGAAGAAATTTCCGGCAAATCGGCGGCGGCAGTCCGCGACGCGTGCGCCAAATCTCAGTGTGCGGAAGCGGAGGCGGAGAAGGCAAAAGCAGAAGCTCTTTTGGCGGAATCAGAGGCGCGCATGAAAAGTTTGGCTGCCGACAGGGAAGCCATGGAGGTGGCGGCTAGAAAGAAAAGGTTGGAGGAGCATGCTGCCGAATACGCAGAGTTAGATGTTCGTGAGAGCACGTTGCGGCTGAAGGAGCGTGAGACGGAGTTGCGTAGCCGCGCGGCCGAAGTTCGCGCCCAAGAGCGGAAAAATGAAAAGTGGTACGAGACGCTCTGTTCCGTCGCGTAAAAGCAAAATACGGGAAGGATGGAAATTATGAATACTAGCTTACCGGTACAGCAAAAGGGGGTGGGGGACGCCACCGAAGGCTTGGGTGGGGGACTGGTGTCTTGGACAAAGCAGCCTATGGTCACGGCGTCGGATGGCCTTATGAAAGGAGCCACGGGTGTTCTCCACGACCCCGCAGAGGCGGAGCTAATTTTATTGACATGGAGATTTCTATATCCCGAGAAGTTTGCCTGGATTCGCGAGGAGGAGCGGCGTTTTTTTGCGAAGGGCGCGTCTATTTCCGATTTCGAAGCCCATGTTAGCGGTAAGATGCAGCTGTGCAAGCCGGAGCTCGACGCCCAACAGGAAGAACGGAAAAGATTGATAGCGGATCCGGTGACGCGGGGCGCCGTAGTGCCAAGGAACGAGGGCGAACGTGTTGAAATCGAACGACTAAATGCTGCAGACCGCGACAGGGCCCGTGCGGCTGAGTTGGAAGCGCAAACGAGTCCGCTTAGGGGCAAGGTGCGCACTGCAGCGGATCGGTTGGCAGCCGCTGAATTGGCGGCACCAACTCAAGCTGCTGTCGATGCCGGGGTAGAGGCACAGGTACGGCGTGAACTGGCAGAGCGTAGGGCAGCTTTGGAAGCGCGTGAGCGGGCGCTGGAGGAAGAAAAAGGACAAAGCCTAAAAAAAAAGTCGAGCTGGCGCCTGTTTCCTTGGTGAAGCGATTTTTCGTAGCCATCGGAAATTGGTTTATTTCCGTAGGAAGGAGCATTCGGTCGTTTTTTGTTTGGATTGGGTGGAAATTAGGCTTTTGCGATCTGAAAAAATCTGAAGCGCAGCAGCAGGTGCGGACGAAAGCCGAAGGGGATACGCCGGCGGATCAAAAGGATTCGGTTGCCCGTTAGCCTTCGACCGGCCGTGGAACCGGGCGTTTCACGGTCGGAGTAGGAAAATTTGGTGGAGGCGGCGGGAGTCGAACCCGCGTCTCCCGCGCTCTCAAACGGTACTTCTACGTGCGTAGCCGCGGCTTTTATTTAGCCCCGCACGGCCTGCCGCGGCAAGATCGCAGGAGCGAGTGCGTGAAATGCGACCGCAGACACGCACAGCCTACGGCCCCGTCCGCTGTTGTTCGCCGCGAGGACCTAGCGGACAGTCAATCCCCGCGACGTGCCGCTATCGAAAGCGGCAAGGATTAGGCAGCCGCGCGGACCGGCTCCGAAGAACCGAACCTGAGACCCCTAATGATTTTGTTTTTGCCAGTTACGACATTTGGACAGATTGATAACGGAGCAAACCATCCATCTCCGGCACGCGGCGCCGTTCTGCTTCGCGGGATCGAATCCATACGCCCCCTGCAAAACTTTCGCTTTGACAAAGCCACTGCGTGATCCTAACAAGAAAAGTCAAGGGCAAAATGAATCAGGGTGGCATACGGGCGATCGACGGTTCGCCGGACGGGGCCCATTACACATTTCAAGGTGGTGCGGGAGAAAATGTTGCTTCCCTGGTTGCCATGTGTGTGGCGATTTTGCTGCGGCGGGGACAGACCGTCGCTTTCGTCGAAGTGCTAACCGGCGGCATGCTGTCGAATCTTTGGCACTGCGAAGCGGACGTGGATCGAATCTTAGACGGCACACTGGTCATTTCCGGCGGAGAAACCCTTTGGCCCTTGCTGGGCATCACGGAAGTATTTTTGGAAAACTTTGGTGCCTCAAGCCGTGAGGTGGCTTTGGCCATTGCGGAAGGCATCAGGGAACTCACGGGCAGCAATTTTTCTATTGCCGTGGGGGGAGTGGCCGATCGCCGATTTGCGCGCGGGAACTGCACCTTTTGGCTGGCTGTCCGGACCCCAATCCGAAAAATTGTCCAAAAGATCGATGTGGACGCGACCGGTCGCGACCTTTTGCGAGAGCGGGCCTGCTACGCAGTTTGTAAAATTTTCTTACAGATCCTGTTTGAAGAGGAATAGTAGCCTGCAAACGGCTAGCCGTCCAGGCCGTCGGCCGCCGGTCCGCGGCGGGCAGTACCACTTACCGTCGGTGCCGCCCCATCGATTCCGGCGCTTTCATCAGAAGGCGGGCAGCCGCGGAAAAAGACTCTTCCGACGGGAGGGAAAATTTCGTCTTGGATGTCACAGGAATTCATCGGACACCCCATCATCACGCCCAGTTGGCTGTCCTCCGAGATACAGAGGTCATCCGGGCGATATATGGCCCCAATAGCACCATACTGTCCAGCATCACTCACCTGTCGAAATCCCACGCCCTACGCTATCCCCGCCAAGGCGGTGGCGCAAGAGAATTTTTTCGAATTTATCTTAACCCGTTGTAGTGTAACTCTAAAAGTACACCCTCGCCTCCATAGGCCGCGAAGTTCCCTCTAGATCGCGGCGGCACAAAAATTGTGCCAGTGCGAGACAAAATTGTTCCGATTGAAACTGCAGAACGCAGCTGCCGGAATGGACAGAGGCCGCCAGGAGAAATTTTCGAACTGGAAAGTTGTTCCTCCTCAGGGATTTACGAGAAAACTAAAAAGTTTTTCCCGTTTGGAAGGGAAATTGCTATAGGAAAGGGTGGAATGGGTGAGCAAAAAAGAAGCGCTGGTAAGATCCTGGGGATCGATCTGGGTACGACTAATTCGTGCATGGCGATGATGGAAGGCGGGAAGGCCGTCGTTATTCCGAATGCGGAAGGTGCACGAACGACACCCTCCGTCGTGGCCTTCGCGAAGACGGGCGAACGGCTTGTGGGACAGGCGGCTAAGCGGCAGGCCATTACGAATCCGCGCAATACCGTCTTTTCCATTAAGCGGCTCATCGGCCGGAAGCGGTCCGAGGTGGAGCGGGAGGCAAAATATTTGCCCTACAAGATTGTAGACGGAAAGAACGGCGATGCGGCCGTAGAGGTGCAGGTGGGCTCCGAGACCAGGCGTTTTTCGCCGGAAGAAATTTCCTCTATGATTTTGGCCAAGCTCAAGGCGGACGCGGAAAAGTACTTGGGCGAACCGATCACGAAGGCGGTCATTACCGTGCCGGCCTATTTCAATGACTCTCAGCGACAAGCGACTAAGGACGCGGGGCAGATCGCTGGATTGGAGGTGCTGCGTATCATCAACGAGCCCACGGCCGCTTCCCTCGCCTATGGATTGGACAAGAAAAAGGAGGAAAAAATCGCTGTCTACGACCTGGGCGGTGGCACCTATGACATTTCCATCTTGGACATCGGCGACGGCGTCTTTGAGGTGAAGGCCACTAACGGTGACACGCACTTGGGCGGCGACGACTGGGATGAGGCCATCATCCAATGGCTGGTGGAAAAATTTCAGGCGGAGAACGCTATCAATCTGCGAAACGACCCCATGGCCCTCCAGCGGCTCAAGGAAGAGGGAGAAAAGGCGAAAATTGCTCTATCCTCGTCCCAGGAAATCGATATCAACCTGCCCTTCATCACGGCCGACGCCTCCGGGCCCCGCCATATGAATGTGCATTTGACCCGTTCCCAATTGAATCAAATCTGTGGCAAGTTGGCGGAGCGGACCGTGGCGCCCTTTAACGCCTGCCTGAAGGATGCGGGAATTCCGGCTAGCGCCATCGGCGAGGTGGTGCTGGTCGGCGGTATGACCCGCAACCCACAGGTGGTGGAGACGGCCAAAAAGCTCACCGGCAAGACGCCAAATCAGGGCGTGAACCCGGACGAGGTGGTGGCCGTTGGGGCTGCCATTCAGGGCGGCGTGCTGCAGGGAGAAGTGCACGACATTTTGCTGTTGGACGTTACCCCACTAACGCTCGGCATCGAGACGGCCGGCGGCGTTTGCACGCCCATGATCGAACGCAACACCACTATCCCGGCCAAGAAAAGTCAGGTGTTCACCACCTATGCCGACGGCCAGACGGGAGTAGATATCCACATTTTACAGGGCGAGCGGCCCATGGCCTGCGACAACAAGAGTTTGGGTAATTTCCGTCTGGAGGGAATCCCCATGGCGCCCAGGGGTGTGCCGCAGATCGAAGTCACCTTCGACCTCGACGCCAACGGCATCCTCCATGTTACGGCAAAGGACAAGGGTTCCGGAAAAGAGCAAAAGGTGACCATCACCAGCGGTTCCGGCCTTACTGACGCGGAGATCGAGAGACTCAAAAAGGAAGCCGAGGCCCACGCTGACGAAGATCGCGTCCGTAAAGAGAAGGCGGAAGCTCGGAATCAACTGGATACCATGGTCTACCAGGTTGGGAAGCAGCTGGAAGAATTGAAAGAGAAGTTTACCGAGGAAGATCGGCAGTCCGCTCAAAGTGCCATAGATAGTGCCAAAAAGATATTGGAAAACAATGGAGCTTCCGCGGAAGAAATGAACGGCGCTCGAGAGAGCCTGTCGAAGGCGATGCAGGCGCTAGCCCAAAAGATCTATGCCCAGTCCGCCGTTGACCAGGGATCGGCCACCGAAGCCCAAGGCGCTGCTGTGGACCATGGTTTTGGTGGATCCGGTCCGCAAGGCGGACAAGCTGGCGGTAAAAACGTCGTGGATGCCGATTTCGAAGTTGTGGACGGCGACAAGAAGTAGGCCCATGAAAAATCTGTGGACAGGAAAATTTTCTCCCGCTAACGCTGGCGTCAGCGGGGGTAACGGAGAATTTCGGGAGGGGGTCCCGGCGAGGGTTCTCCCGAGGAGGAGAGGAGTATGAGCAAAAAAATGAAGTTAGTGAAGCCACTTGGCGATAGAGTGCTGGTGCGCAGAAGAAAAGATGCGGAGCAGATCAAGGGTGGCATCGTCATTCCGGATACCGCTAAGGAACAGTCCCAGGAGGCGGAAGTGATTGCCCTGGGCAGCGGTAAAGTTTACGACTGCAAAGATAGCTGCACTTCCGGAAAGCAGATCGAGTTCGAAGTTCGAGTGGGAGACCGGGTACTCATAAGCCGCTACGGTGGGAACGAGTTTAAGGTGGACGGAGAGGAATATGTGATACTGCGGCAGAGTGACATTTTGGGCGTGCTGGCCGGTGAGAGCGAGTCTTGCCACTGCGGCTGTTGCGGGGACTGAAACTATTAGAAAGATTTGGAGTAGACAATAATGGCTAAACAACTAATTTTTGACGAAGAGGCACGGAAGAAGATCTTGCGGGGCGTGGAGCAGCTGGCCCGGGCCGTGAAGGCGACGTTGGGTCCGAAGGGTCGTAACGTATTGATCGACCGTAAGTTTGGAGGACCTACGGTGACCAAAGACGGCGTGACGGTGGCCAAAGAGATCGACCTCGAAGATCCCTTCGAAAACATGGGGGCACAGATGGTTCGCGAAGTGGCGTCCAAAACCGCCGATAGCGCCGGGGACGGTACCACGACGGCAACGGTCCTGGCAGAAGCTATCTATCGGGAAGGTCTCCGAAACGTGGCGGCCGGCGCTAATCCCATCTATATGAAAAGGGGCATCGATAAGGCCGTGGAAGCGGGCGTAGATGTCTTGAAAAAAAATTCCAAGCCGGTGGAAAGCCAAGAGGAAATTCGACAGGTAGCCACCGTTTCCGCCAACTGGGACCAGGAAATCGGACGCATCATCGCCGATGCCATGGAAAAAGTTGGCAAGGACGGCACCATCACCGTGGAGGAAAATAAGGGCATTGACACTACGCTGGAAGTCGTGGAAGGCATGCAATTTGACAAGGGCTATCTAAGTCCCTATTTTGTAACCAACTCCGAATCTATGGACTGCTCTCTCGAAGGCGCCCATGTGCTCATCTCGGAGAAGAAGATCAGCTCCTTAAATGACCTGTTGCCAATTTTACAGGCTGTCGCCCAGTCCGGCAAGCCGCTACTCATTGTGGCGGAGGATGTGGACGGCGAGGCGTTAGCGGCCCTTGTGGTGAACAAATTGCGCGGCACCCTGCAGGTCTGTGCGGTGAAGGCACCCGGCTTCGGTGACCGCCGCAAGGCCATGCTGGAAGACATCGCTATTCTTACCGGCGGCAAATGCATCAGCGAAGATCTTGGAATTAAGCTGGAGAATGTGCAGCTGAGCGATTTGGGCCGTGCTAAACGGATTTCCGTTGATAAGGAAAATACCACTATTGTAGAGGGCGCCGGCTCGCCTGATGCCATCCAGGGGCGTATTAAAGTACTGCGGAAGCAAATCGAGGATGCATCGTCCGACTACGACCGGGAAAAGCTTCAGGAGCGACTGGCAAAGCTATCCGGCGGAGTGGCGGTGATCAACATCGGCGCAGCGACAGAGCCGGAGATGAAGGAGAAGAAGATGCGAGTGGAGGATGCGCTCCACGCGACCCGCGCGGCCGTGGAAGAAGGTATCTCCGCCGGTGGCGGTGTGGCACTCCTTCGCGTAGCCGGTGCCGTCGATGGACTTCAGCTTTCGGGCGACGAGCACATCGGTGCGCAGATCGTCCGGCGGGCCATCGAGGCTCCACTGCGGGAACTCTGTGCCAATGCCGGCGTAGAAGGCGCTCTCATTGTCCAAAAAGTAATGGGCGAGCCAGGCGCTATGGGCTACAATGTGGCGACGGGGAGGTACGAAGACCTGGTTAGGGCCGGAGTGGTCGATCCCACCAAGGTCACCCGTTCGGCCCTGCAAAACGCCGCCTCCGTGGCCGGACTGCTCCTCACCACCGAATGCATGATCACAGAAAAGCCGGAAGAAAAGCCGGCGGTCGCAGCAGGCGGAATGCCCGGCGGCGGAATGGACTACTAATTCGACCTGTGACGGACCGCAAATTCTCGCGGCCGGAGCCGGAGGCTCCGGCCCTTTTCAGTGGGCGGTCCGGGTTATCGGCCCGTTATTATGCCGTTCCACGAATAGGGGATGTAGGGACGAACGCCGATGCAGCCAATGTGAGAGGTCATTTGCGGTTAATTACTGCTATCCAAGAAGGTATAAGTGAACGGGGCCCCCATTCTAATAGGCAAACGGATGTACGCAGCAACTGCTCTACCAGCCCCTGGTTTCCTGTACCGGTTCCGTCAAAACGAAGCCATAGAATGGCACGTGCTATCCCCCAGCCGGTCAGAGAAAAGGGGCCGGTTCCGACCAGGATCAGAGTAGTCAATGTAGTGGCAGCCAGGGCCTTTCCAATGTTCAGACTGCTATTTACCGTTTCGATGGCTTGGTCCAGCTTACCTTTAAGTGATTCGGTCCGAGAAGAGGCGCCCATCTATGACAAAAGATTTTATATGTTGCGAAGAATGCGTCAAAATAAACCGATGTTTTCTTTTATCTGTTTATTGGAAACTCCTTCCTTGGAAGAAGTTTCGAAGCAGAACGGCCCAATGGCTTTTCATTGGCGCCGGCGGACGGGTCGATGGACCACAAACGCTAATAGCGAGCGAGAGGCTCGGCACGGTCGGTCACTTTTTCATTTACAGCCCTACCACTTCCGATAGGGAAAAACCGCTTAGGGATTGAGTCCATGGGGAAGGAGATCGGGAAAAAGCAGCCGGAAGAGAAAGCTATTTCGGCCAAAGAAAGCGGCGATTTGCGCTCTGCGACGGAAATGGAAGTTGATTGTCTTCGGGCGCGGGTTGCGGAGCTAGAAGAATCTCTTCTGCGGGCGCGGGCAGACCAAGACAACTGGCGCAAGCGGATGGAGAGAGAGCGGGAAGAACTGGTGGAGCGGGCCTGCGGATCGCTGGTGGAAGAATTGTTGCCCGTCTTAGACCATTTCCAGTTAGGCTTAAAGGCGGCGGAAGACGCGGATCAAAAAGTGGTTAGAGGATTTACCATGATTTTTGACCAGCTATGGCAGCTGCTCGCCCGTAGGGGCGTGGAGGCACTCGGAACGGTAGGCGAGGCCTTCGATCCTCATTGGGCAGAGGCAATTGCGTCCGTTCCCAGCGCCGAAATGGCGCGGGATCATGTTCTGCAGATAATTCGAAAGGGCTATCGATTGGGTCGGCGCCTGCTGCGGCCGGCGTCGGTGATCGTCTCGGAAGGAGACGGCACGAATTCGGCCGACGAAAAGAACGGTGGGACCGACTCGGAAGAGGCCATTCGGTAGTTTGGAGGATCGTTGGCTGTGGCGAAGGACTACTACGAACTGCTCGGCGTTGGGCGGGACGCGTCGAAGGAAGAGCTGAAGAAGGCTTACCGTAAACAAGCACTTAAGTATCACCCGGACAAGAATCCGGGCGACAAAAGTGCCGAGGAAAGATTTAAAGAAATTTCTCAAGCCTACGAGGTGCTCAGCGACGACAAAAAACGGGCCACCTACGACCAATATGGCAGCGCGGCCTTCCAACCTGGTGGGGTTTCGCCCGGAGCGGGGGTTAACTTCAGTGGTGGGTTTCGGAACCACTATGATGTTTTCCGTGACGTCTTCGGCGACCTGGGTGGTCTCTTCGGCGGAGCGGCGGAAACTGGGCCAATGGGAGCGGACTGCGACCTTCGCGGCGCCGTGGAAATCTCTCTCAGTGAGGCCTTCACCGGCACCGAGCGGACTGTCCGCTATCGGCGCCGTGTGCCCTGCAAGAAATGCAAAGGAACGGGCAGCATGGACGGGTCTCGGCCCAAAGCCTGCAACTCGTGCGGTGGGCAGGGCTCCGTATTTTTTAATCGAGGCTTTTTTCAGATGTCCCAAACGTGCCCCCAGTGCCACGGGAGCGGAGTAGTAGTGACCAATCCGTGCGGCGAATGCGGTGGGACGGGAACGACAGCGGTTTCCCACTCGGTTCGGCTCAAGATTCCTGCCGGCGTAGAAGATGGAACTCACCTCCGCTCTTCCGGAGAAGGAAGCGGAGATCCCCGCAGCGGCCGCTTTGGGGACCTCTATGTCGCTGTTCGCGTGCAGGAAGAGCGAAATTTTCAGCGGCAGGGCGCCCACCTCCACAGCGCCGTATCCGTACCGTTCACTACCCTGACCTTGGGCGGGGAGGTGGAAGTCCCTACCATAGATGGCAGCGGCGTGTTAAAAATCCCGGCCGGCACGCAATCGGGGACGACTTTTCGCTTACGGGGAAAGGGGATGCCCGTCGTAGGGCGAAGCCAGCGAGGAGACCATCTCGTACAGGCGCACGTGGAAGTGCCGGAAAAATTGACAAAAGTTCAGCGAGAAAAGCTGGAAGCCTTTGCGGAAAGCATGGGCCAGAAGAACATGGAAAAAGTAGGGTTCTTTCATCGCATATTTCAGTAGGCCCATGGGGGAAGGTCAAAGATGCCTTTGGGAAGGACATTTAGTGAGCCGCCAGCCGGGCCATTTCGGCGGCAATTTCTTCCACGTCGGCCGTCGCGACCGCGATGATGGCTCCGAAGTTGTCCACATAGCCGTAGGTGCGCTCACCGTTCGAGTGGCCCAAAAGTAAGCGTCGGCCATCCACCTCCAATTCTTTGACGGGTCGATCCAGTCCGTAGAGTCCCAGGTCCGGCGGCTGAATCCCTTCCAGGACCAAATCGGTCCAACACAAGGACATCATGCGTTCTGCCACCCGCACCGCCTTTGATCCGCAAAAAACGGGAATGACTCCGCTTGGATCCAGAAGGGTAATATCTCCATCCTGCCGTTCTAGAACTAGCAGGCTTTCGCCATCCCGCCAGAGCAGGTGCTGCCCCGCCAAATTTTGAAAAATTTTTCGAGAACGGAGACGGGTGCAGGGCTCTAGAAGTGAGTGGACGGCGGCGGAAGAAATTTCAGCGCAGAGGCCGCCAGGCAGCGGAATGACAGCGGTCCGTCCGCTCAAAAAAAATTCGAGCCGTTTCCGCCGGTCCGGGAAAGGACTTTCAACGGAGATGGCTAGCTGTGGTTCGCCGCGGCAGCCGTCTCCTCGGTCCAGTGCAATGGACCGAAAGGAAAGCAGGGACAGGTTCTGGAGCAGGTCTTCCAGCGCTTTTCGGTCAATGGGCCAGCGCGGCAGCAAGGCCCACTCCTCTCCGCGCCGTTCCAGAAGAAAAATTTTTTCGCCAAATGCCAGCCGTAGGCGGACCGGCCGGTCTTCTATCCGCAACAGATGCCGATCCAAGACATCTTCCCAGCACAAACTTTCGGAAAAAATAGAAACATCGCCACCCGCAGCCTCCATACGGCCGATCGCGGCCTCCATTCGCAGCGGATCGATCGGCCAGCAAAAGGGCGACAGAAGCCGCCAACTATCCCCCATTCTCGCCGCTTCGCCGCCATTTGCAAGGTGCACTAAGCTGACCGCCGCTTCGTTGCGCGCATCTTTTGCGGGCTGCTCCCAATCGTGCGCCCGGGTTCCCCACAGAGCAATCCAAACGGCCCCATTAACTGCCAAGAGCAGGCAGGTCCGGCACATCGCGATCCTTCGTCAGTCCAGCCCCTTGCGGGATTTGGCCAACTCGTCGGCTAAAAGGCAATCCTTACGCACAACTAACTTGCCCATGCGTACTAACACTTCCCCTTCCACAAAGCGTTGAACGTCCGCTGCCGCACCCTGGAAGGCACGCAA
>JAIRMB010000054.1 GCA_031258995.1 Puniceicoccales bacterium | reverse complement strand
TTCAGACGTGTGCTCTTCCGATCTTACTCCCTTTCTCAGGCGTTGGAACGGGCCGGAATTTCCTGCGGAAATTCCCAAATCGCCTACATACCCACTACCGTGCTAGAGCTGTCCGAGGAAGATCTGAAGCGGGCCACGTTGCTGCTGGAGCGGCTTGAAGAGTTGGAGGACGTTACGAACGTGTACGCAAATTTATAACTCGGCGGATGAAATTTTATCGGTTTTCTTGGCAGCTTGGTCCGGCAGCGAATGGAACTTCGCCCTTGACGCCGCCTGGGCGGCTGCTAGCAGGAGCCCAAGGGAGTTTTCAGGAGAAGAGCGATATGGCGTTGAAGATTCGTTTGCAAAAACAGGGCCGCACTCACCGGCCCCTCTACCGACTGGTTGTGGCGGAAGCCAGTTCGCGGCGGGACGGTCGCTGCGTGGAACAGCTGGGAAACTATAACCCAAGTCCTCGCGGCAGAGAGCTGCGGCTGTCCCTCGATTTGGGTCGGATAGACTACTGGCTCGGAGTGGGGGCCCAACCGACGGACACTGCCCGAGCGCTTATTCGCAATGCGCGAAAGGGGCATGCCCCTTCCGCGACCTAGGCCGATGGGTGGAGACGGCGAGCGGGAGCCGCTTCTTCGGGTGGACGTGCTCTCTCTCTTTCCCCGCATGTTGGATAGTTTTTTGGCGGAGAGTGTGTTGGGTCGTGCGCTGCGGCTGAGGCTGGTCGTTTTTTTCTCTCACTCCATTCGAGACTGGGCCACGGGCCGGCGTGGCGTCGCAGACGACCGACCTTTTGGGGGAGGCGCCGGCATGGTGCTCAAGCCGGAGCCCGTTTGTAGGGCTATCGATAGCCTCCGCAGAGAAAAAACGCGAGTGATTTACCTGTGCCCCGACGGATTACCGCTGTCCACGGCCCTTGCCGAAGCGCTGGCCGGAGAGCAGCACCTGATCTTGCTTTGTGGCCACTACGAGGGCATCGACGAGAGGATTCGGGAAAGTCGGGTGGATTTAGAAATTTCCATTGGCGACTATGTGCTGACTAACGGAATGCTCCCGGCGGCCGTACTTCTCGACGCCGTTTCTCGTCACGTGCCAGGCGTGCTAGGAAAGAGGGAATCGCTCGATCAAGATAGCTTCCGGAATGGGTTGCTCTCTTTCCCTCAGTACACTCGACCGGAGCTCTTCGAAGGGAGGGCCGTGCCGGAAATTTTACTGTCCGGCCACCACAAAAGGATTGACGAATGGAGGCGGGGAAAACAATTAGAGAAGACGCGGCTGAGGCGGCCGGACCTGTGGGAAAGATATGGCCATGAACCGGGAAATTGAGGCAGTTTTACGCGAAGAAATTCGGTCAGAGCGAGTAAGTGCGTTCCGCGTAGGCGATGGAGTACGGGTCCACGCCCGCATTCGGGAAGGAGACAAGGAGCGGATTCAGGTTTTTGCCGGAATCGTCATCGCCCGAAAGGGCACCGGAGCGACGGAGACGTTTACCGTTCGGCGCATCTCTTTCGGTCAGGGCGTAGAAAAAATTTTTCCGATCCATTCCCCCACCATCGAGAAAATTGAGGTGGAGCGGCCCAGCGTGCCCATGCGGGCTAAACTCTATTACATGCGTAATCGCGTAGGCAAGAAGGCCATGCAGGTAAAAGAGAGAAAAATCGGCTAGACTGTTCCGTGCGGCCGCCGTTGCGTATAAGCTTATAAAAATGTAAAAATATAAGTCTATTCTGGAGTGGCGATGTGCGGTTTGCGAGATTGCCCTGTGGATTTACGCGTGGAATTTTATGAGGCGGCGGCGGACGCCGCCGCTCGAGGTATCGATGGGCAGGATAATGTCCGACTTCACGGGTTGGCTGTGTCCTATGGGCTAACGGCCGAAGAAGAGGGGCAGCTTCCTACGGCGATCGCAGGGTTGGTCGCTGCGCGGAGTCGGGGCGTAGATATGCGTGGGGCGGCCGCGGCTCCGTCCATGCGTCAGCCGCTTTTACAGGGTGCTGCCGTTGAGACGTACTCGTTGGATAGTGGCGCCCGCCCGCCTGTGTCGTTGGAGGGACTTCGCCCCTGCTGGAAGTGTTTTCAAGAACTTACCGCTGGCTTATCCTATGAGAGCTTCCAGTTAGTACGGGATGCGATTTTGATCCGCTCATCGCAGGATAGGGAAGCGGCGGAAGTCTTTCAGGCGTTTTTTGATCGAGATAGGCACGATGTTGATAGGCATAGCATTTCTGTCGGCGGCGGCGGCGGCAATTGGAATAAAGGTTGTAGAAGAGTGCTTTTGATATCAGGCGCTGCTTGTGTGGTTCTCGCGATCGTGCTTGCGGCGACGATGGGCCCTGATCTGGCAGGTCTCGGGAGTGGCATTTCCGGGGCATTGGGTGGAACTGTTCTTCTCGTAGCCATCGGCATGCAGGTCTATGCCTCGTGCGTTGTGACGAAGGAAGCGGAGCGGCTGGAGGCGGAGTATGTCCGCCGCCACGGCGGCTGCCCTGCCCATCCGCTGTCGTGAAAGATTTTGGCGCAGGCCTAGCGTCCCACGGCCTGTGTCTGTGCAATGATGGTCTGGTTCATTGCGGAAATGAGCTCGTTGAAGGCGCGTATGAGCGTTTGCATCAATTGGCCCTGGTCTTGCGCGGAGCTTTGGGTACGCTGAGCGAGGGTGCTGTCCTGCTGACCGTAGGCAGCTACGAGGTCAGCCTGCGCCAGGTCCAATTTGGAACTGAGCTGCAGGCCCGCCGCTTGCAATTTAAAAAAACCTTCAGTGACACTGCCGGCGGAACTGCCAACCTGGCTAAAGACCTGTGAAACAGCCGGTTTAGCGACCGTAAGACCTCCTCCGATGAGTGCAGTCAATCCGGAAACAAAGCCGCTAACTATTTGGCCCGTCGCCTGTTTTTCGGCTGCACTCCTATCTTTTTCGGCGCTTTGTTTTTTTAGTTCCGCCGCCATCTCCGCTTCTCGCCGACTTGCCTGAATGCCACTCAAAGAAGCTTGGCTCTCCTGGTAGCGCATTTCGTTCGCATTATCGGCGGCTTTTGTAAGTACTTCGGCGATTAGGGCCATAATGTCGCCGGTCGTCATCCCTCCGTCCGCCGGCGTTGCGCCTCGCGCGCCCGCTCTCAGAGCGCCCCTCAGGCGGCCTTGCTGTTCGGCGGCAAAAACAGGATCGATTACTCCTTGGGCAGCGAGGCCGCCGATCCAACGAGCCGTATTGTTTCCAATTTGCTTTGCTTCGTTCGCTGTCGGTTCGCGATTCGATGCGTGCACCTTGGTAAGAATGCGATCTATCCGGCGCATTGCCGCCCGCCCCGCCACAACACGCGGGTCTTTGGGCGAAAGATGTCCGGCCGCCGCCGCCGCGTCTGCATTCGTAAGCGCTGCGGTAAGAGCGATAGTCCTGGGCATATTACCGGCCGTGGCACTGCCCCGGTCCCGCAGATCTTCTACCCCTTGCACAAGAGCCTCCACTTTATTCTGCATATTTTCGATAGGTAAAATGGGGTCTTCCGCGCCTGCGGAGGCGGGCATTCCGGAAATCGGCTTCGGTACGACATCCGCTGGATCGGCCAGCAATTCCGCGGGCAAGTGGGCAAACACGGAAGCGGCCGGCACAATGCCTTCACCCTGGACCGCAGAAGATCCCTTTCCACCGCTGACTCTACCGTTCTCTTCCGTTATCCGTACGGCCCTTTGGCCTCGCTCTTGAATGCTGAGCCCATCCACGCCCAGCTCTTTCGGCTCATACGCGGGGAGGAGGGGCTCATATGCCTCTTCGCGCGGGAATGCGCATGGACTCTGCAAATCGGTTGCCATAATATCCTCCTATATTACGATACATCTTGTAATGGCTAAGGAGCCATCACTGAGCGTCTTGATGAGATCGGACTGCGTCTTATAGAGCTGCTCTATATAATCCCATATGTTTTTCACGGACTGTGATATGCGATCCTGCATGGCGGAGAAATAGGACGATTCCGCCTCCCACTGCTGCATTTTTGCATTCTTTAGTGTGTAGTCATATATCATTTCAGCATTATCCTTTTGCATGTATCCGTTATAGATTTGACCTATCGCGCTCGTCTCTGTAGCATTCGCACTTACGGCGCCGGCAACGGACATGACCATGCGCGCCACTATCTCACTTACTGTGGTGGTGGACGGCGTGACGAAGAAGTAAGCGCAGACAAAGGAAAGGGCTACGGTAAGGAGCAAAACACCAACAAATACTGCAAACGCTATTGTTAAATTCTTCAATGCGCTATCGTAATATTTGTAAAATTCCGTACCCTTTCCGTGGGCATCACGTAAATTTGCGAGGTTTTTGTGATCGCTCGCATAGGCAAGACTGAGCTCGACAATGTAAGTAATTAGCAGAATTGCCGCTACCAGACAAATAACGGCAATGGCTACGCTAATGCCGAAAGTCGCTCCTGCGAGGCTAAATAGAACGGCGGCGACTGCGAATAGGGCCATTGCGATGCCAATCATCGCCGAAAATGCTGGATTTTGTAATATCTTTAAAAGCGCAAGATTCGACATGGTAGCCACATACTCTTGTATGTATTGCTGCAACTGCAGGCACGATTCCGTTTTTTGCAGTATGGATTTTTGAATATTGGTACCGACGCTGAGGACGGCATTCAACAGACTTGCGGCACTCATCGCGGAAGGCAGCACAGAATTAATCGAGTCATAGAGAGCGGTAGCAATTTGACTGTCCAGCAGCATCTGCATTTCATTGCTGCCGGACGGAATTCTTTTGAAATAGGAGACTGGAAAGGGTGAAAGAAGGGGATCTTTTACAATTGTACTGATATTTTGCTGAAAAGGACAAGAATCGGAAGCGCCGTTTCGGATTTGATCCTCTGCTAATGTACTGGCATGGGGACTGTTGCTGCGATTTACCAAATGGGAATGATAGAAGCCGATGCGGTCCGCTGGAATTTTCAGAGGATTCACCACATCCGTTTCACCCGTTGTCGTTTTTACGGATTCATTAGTATAGCGATAGACTGGTAAATCTTTTCCCTCTAGATCAACGGAACTCCATGCGCTGCCATCCCAGGAAAAAAAAGTCCACCCCATATCGGGAAGATAGACCACGCATAGATCGTCTGTTGTGGCAACCGTCACAGCCCTATCCTTCTCTCATGCTAGCCGTTTTCTTTTTCACTTCCCTGCCCCTCTCTTTCACTTCTTCCTTTTGCAATTTTTCCCGCAACGCTTTCGTAAATGTGCGAAGGACTTCAATTTGTTTTTTATCCTTCACCTGCACCATCAGCTGCTGAATGCTGCTAACTCCGTTTAATAGAAGGTAAGCCTGTTCCGGCTGTCCTAGCTCCACTGCGCAGCGACCGCATAGCAAAACAAGCTCCAGATCCTCCGGATGTATGAAGTAGGCCATCAAGTAGTGGAAGGCGGCGGCAGCCCGATCTCCGCTCATATGTAGGGCGGATGCGTAGGCCTTCGCAAAAGTCGGGCTAAGCGGGTCCAACGCGTTCAAGGCGCGAAAAATCACAATCGCCCTATCATATTTTTTTTGCTGAAAAAGATGATAGCCGAGGACGTAAGCTTGCTGTTTTTCCTCTTCCGTGATACCGATCCCGTCGCCCAAATTTCCCACCTCTTTTAGTTCCTCCACAGCTCCATTGACCATCTCCGCAAGATCTTCGATGTTCTTCCGCCAGAGTCGATCTGTCTCATTTTCTTCCATCACTCCAAAGCAATTCTACTGCACATTTCTGATTTCGTCATCTCTTAAATTTTGCACTTGTGTCATAAGCGTGGACGCCATCGCCGTGTCTTGCTGAGAAAATTGCATTTCTAGCTGTAGTTGGGTTGTGCTTTCCGAAACGAGACTTGACACTCGATCTCCGTAGGAGCGTAGAAGATCGCCCAAAATGGCCATGGCATTCCGATCCAGCGTGGCCCCATCCACCGCACTTCGCGCGGCCGCCTCCTTACTGGCATCCGTCGGATCTGCAATGTAGGCCCGAATTGTATCAAAATAGCTTTTATCCATTTTCCCGCCAACAGAAATGGAATCCATCAGCCTCCTATCCACCATAAAGACGATAGCATCGAATGGAGGAGGAAGTTGTGCGTACTTCTTGCTATCCGTTTCGGACGCGTCCAGTATGCGCAATTCGTCGACCAAAATTTGCACATCTTTATAATGTGCAATAAGACGCTCCTGTTCCGCATTCATGGCCTGCGTGTCTTTTAGCCGTAAAAAAAGAAATTTCCGACGCAAACTCGCCATGGCGTAGAGCAGGGCTGATACCCGAAGTGCCGTGTCATAGACGACGGAAGACGACAGCGTCGGGTAACACAGCGAATAGATATTAACATAGGAATGGTCATCTTTTTTTTTCAGAAAAAGATCGCAGCTCGTATGAAAAAGAGAATCTGGATTAGCAACAATGTTGTAGCTGTCTGGAGTAGCAGCTGTAGCGGTACTGCCGGGACTCCTGGCGTAGAGATTAAATATTTTGTCGGACGTATTTTCATAGGTAGCCACAGCAACAGCCTCCGACGCAAAGCTGCCATCATAGGCATAGCTATTCCTGTCACAGTTAAATGTGTCATCAATGGCGAGCATGGCGCAAAGTGTCCCGTAATCCATCGGGACGTCCGTGGAGGACGAAAAAATGGAAGGGAATGCCAATCGTAATGTTACAACATCTAGCGCCATTATCGTATACCTCCATCGTCCATGTCATTTAACGGCCTTGTATGCCGGCAGTCACCGTGTCCGCCCCCTGTTTGATGCCCTTTTGAAAACTCGTCGCAAATGAAATAATTTGCTGTGACATGGTTAGAAACCTCTGCACATCGTTCGTCTTTCTCGTATTTTCAGCGGAAAGCTGGTCACTGTAGATGCGCAGGGCGTCCGACCAACAGTCGACGTGGCCGGAAGCCAATCTCAGTTGGCCGGCCACGGCGCAGGGGTTCAAATCGAGCAGGTATTCCTGCGCCGTTGGAACGCCACCGCTCACGGCGGTAGGAATATTCCAAAAATCCACGGCCGTCGAGTCCTGGCCTTGGCCCACCTGTGGCATCTGAAACGCCGAAGCTGGAATTCCACCGCATTCCACTCCGCTTAGGTGCTGAGCGGAAGAATTAACATATTCCGTAGCACCTACCGAGATCTTAGAAACTACGAATGTGCTACCCACATCGTGGTCCCCCGTTCCCCATTTGAGCTCAAATGTAATTTTTCCGAGCGAATCGTCCTGGTCCGTGCCTTGGGCAATACGTCCGCAGATTTGATGAAAAACATCGGAAAAGCCATCGTCGGAAAAACAGGCCTCCGGCAGCAGATGTACGCCCTCATACGTCCCGCTCCGCCATTTACTTTGCAGATTTTTTGCCATGGAGCTTTCCAGCTCACGCCAACTATTTGGGGGGCTATCGTCGTGAAAAAAAATCCGCACGGAGTAGTCTGGGCACTTCCTTTGCGAATCCAAATAGGACGCCTGTTTCGCTCCCGGATCACTTTTGGCGTCATTCGGGTAGTAGTAGGAAAACTGACGTTCGTCGTTGTCATTTACCAGTAGAGTCTCGGGACCAAACCCAGAAAAATATTCACATTCGCTCGGATTCGTTCCGTCGGAAGATTTCAAATTTTCCAGGTTACCATCCCAGTCCGCCATTAGAAATGGGCCAAAGCCCGGAATTTTGGACTGCAGCCGTGGATCGAAGTACCAGCAATCTTGTACGTCGGCATACGGCAATAGATTATCTGCCGAACAGGGTAAATCTTCTACTGCTTCCACCTTTTTCCAATAGCAAGCGTCGTAGGGATCCGTAACAGCGACCGTATCCCATGCAACACCTGACGAGGTAGTACCAAAATTTTTCCATTTAGGACTATTGTGCGCGTGGATCTTATTGTCGGAGTAGTAAAAACGTCCATCCGAACGGCGATCGGCGCCCGAAAAAAGACCCCAATCGTAGTCAGCAATTTTCGAACTATTTCCTTTATCAGAGAAACCAAATCTCGCCGTGCCGAACCTAACATAGTCATTCCGCATGCCGTCGACCAGTACGCGCTGCGGATAGCTATTCCATTCGTCCATATACTTCTGCACTCTGTCGTAAGCATCCCTAATATTTTCTTCTTTCTTGCTCATTCGATGATTTGCCGCAATGGCAAAAATCTTGCTGCAATACAGAGCGTAATCCTCGGTAGATATGTCCCGTTTTTCATCGCATCGCGCGATGATGGCGTCGTACAGGTCACGCATCTGCCGCAACTCTTCCCCATCCGGCACCACCCCTAGT
>JAIRMB010000033.1 GCA_031258995.1 Puniceicoccales bacterium | reverse complement strand
CGTTGTCGCGCAATCATTGCGCCCTACGGAAATTATTCCTAATCCTACGTAGAAAGCAGCCGCCGGACGCCATCAATCGAAGCCAATTTCACCGCAAGTTCCGCCGCCGCAGGCGGCGGAATTTTAGGCGTCGTGCCGCCGCGGGGCAGAACGGCCACGGCCTCTTGACCGTCCATCCTGCCTGCCCGCCTCGGCCCGCTTCTTTCCAAACGGCCACAGGACTCGGAGGATCTTGCCCAGCGGGCCAGGAGCCGCCGCAGGAACTTGCCGAACCTTTGCGCCGGAATGGCGTGCGACGATCTCCCGTCCCGGCCGGTGGGGCCGCGACCCGTCTCGTCCCCCGGCCCTGCGACGAAATCGGCGCTCATCCGATCGCTGATCGATCGTTTCTTCCCCAATCATCTCCGTCGAGTACTTGCCCTCCGCCGGTGGGACATCCCGCCCGACGGCTGGCTCACAATCGATTGTACAGGGGCCAATGGTTGTGCAGTGGGGCTTTTCTTGCCCTTTGCGACTGCACGCGATGGGGTTTCGCCTTCTGCGGGGCCTCCGCCGGTCGGGAGCCAATCCGCGCCCTTCTCCAGCCGTTCCATCCTGATTTTCCATAAATTCAGGCATTGTCTCTATCTCCTCATAGCACGTTTTTACTCAATTGCTGCAGGACTACATTCTCCTGCTACGCCCGACGGGCGCAGCGAAAAGTAAATACCATAGGAACTGCTCTCACTACTGGCACTCCACCCTTCGACCTCGATATAAAAGGGAAAAGCATTGACCCTGTCGAGGGAAAAAATAGCCGCTTCACCCATGGAACAAAAACAAGAGCAGGGGCAGTCCTTTTGTAGGTTGGCCCATCTCTTCGAATTGCAAAAAAAATTTTGCCGGCGGCTTGGCATTGAGCCGGACACTCTTTCCGACGAGGAGCGAAAGGATTGGGTCCTTAGCTACGCCAGGGCAATGCAGCAAGAAATCGCCGAGCTGGTGGATTCGCTGCCTTGGAAATGGTGGGCGAAATACCAGCAATTTGATTTGCAAAATGCTCGGGTAGAAGTGGTAGATGTTTTACATTTTTTGATCTCCACGGCCATTGCGTTAGGCATGAATGCAGATGATCTCTACGAAAAATTCTGTAAAAAAAACGAGGTTAATCACATGCGCCAGGATGCCGGCTACGCAGAAAAAGATCGGGACGATGCCCGGCACATTTGACTATCGGGCGAATTTTCCAGCGCCCGCCCTACTTGACTTGGCTCGGGCAGTCGGCAAAGCAGTTTATGCTTTGGTACGGAAAAAACTATGAATAGGAATGGCCGACAGTTGGGAGCAATTTTTCTTGTGGCCGGGACCAGCATCGGTGCGGGAGTCATTGCCCTTCCACTGGTGCTTGCGGGAATCGGGCTACTTCTCACCGCCCTCTGCATGGTGCTCGTTTGGGCAGTCATGTACTACTCATCTCTCATCAACATTGAGTTAAATCTGCAGGCGGGGCACGGGATGGACATCGGCCAGCTAGGGGAGCGCTACGGCGGAAAATGGTCCGCGATCCTGGGAAAGTTCGTTCTCGTTGCCCTCATGTACGCGCTCCTTGCCGCCTATTTTCATGGACTCATCTCCATGTCTCTGCACCTTTTCTCCCTGCCCCAGCGCTGGCTGCCGTGGGTGACAATGGAAATTTTCGCGGTGGTCTATGGCCTCATGTCGCTGCCGTTGCGCGGGCTATACCAATTCAACCGCTTGCTATTCACTGCCATGCTCGCCATTGCCGCCCTATTTATCGGCGGGCTCTGTATCGGGAGATTTTGGCACCACGCCCCCCTTAGCGAAGGGATTTTTTTACCGCCGAATAGCTGGTCGCTGCGGCGCACTCTTCCGGTTGTTCCCATTTTGTTCACCTCTTTCGGCTTTCAGGTCATTTTTCACACGCTTACGGAATACTGCGCCCGGGATCGCCGCGTACTTCGCCGGGTCTTCTTCTATGGAAGCCTCATCCCCATGTGCGCCTACATCGTATGGACAGCTGCCATCCTATGGGCTGTCCACGGCAATGATGCGAATTTTTACGGCGCAATGGCGGAAGGAAAGGTGCAGGTCGGACCGCTCGTCGATAAACTGAGTCACATATCGTCTCTTCCCTACGCGCACAGTACCGTTTGGGCTATCGCCCTCTGCAGCGTCGTCACGTCCATCGTAGGCGTGGGCATGGGATTGTGCGATTCCCTACGGCCGCTTTTCCGCGGTAAGACGCTCCGTAGTCGACCTTGGATTACGCTCGTCGCACTCCTTCCGCCATTCCTCATGGCCGTCTTCGTGCCCAATGCGTTCACCGCGTTCCTCGGATTTTCGGGAATTATTTTAAGTATTTTGGCCATTCTCCTCCCGCTTTATCTGCTCCGGCGGGGGAAATTCACCGATCACAATTACCCGGCCGTTGCGAAAATATCGTTGCAGTGGCTGTGTCTGGCGGTGGCAGCCGTCGTTATCGTCTGTGAAATTATTCACCTGCTCTCATAGGGGAATCGGGATGCGGACTGGTGCGTCATTCGTTTAAAAAAAATTCCGATAGAGAAAGGAATGATTGTGTTTTCCCATTTTTCCGCAGGCAGTACGCCCGATGGGTTCGGCCAGTTGGCCCACTGAAAGGACGGTGGCTGTCACAACAAACGGAAGGAGAAAGCGATGTCATCGATAAGAGGTAGCAAGACGGAGGCAAATTTGCTCGCCGCATTTGCGGGCGAGTCTCAGGCGCGGAACCGCTATACTTTTTTCGCGTCCCAGGCGAAAAAAGAGGGCTTCGTGCAGATCGCGCGGCTCTTCGAAGAAACCGCCCATCAGGAGAAAGAGCATGCGGAGAGGCTGTTTCATTTTTTAGAGGGTGGGCCCGTGGCCGTGGCGGCGACTTTTCCCGCCGGAAGGGTAGGCAGAACGGAAGAAAATTTAGCCGCCTCGGCAGACGGCGAACGGGAAGAATATAAACACATGTACCCAAATTTTGCTGAAGTAGCCAAGGATGAGGGCTTTGGGGTAATTGCGACCGCCTTGGAGGCCATCGCTGTCGCGGAGCAGCACCACGAAGAGCGCTTTCTGGCTCTGCTGCAAGAATTGCGCGAAGAAAATTTGTTTCGTGGGAAAGGAGAAGTTCTTTGGGAATGCCTCAATTGCGGCTACGTGCACCGAGATAGCGTTGCGCCGCTTCTCTGCCCTGCCTGCGCCCACCCGCAGGCCTACTTCGCTCGAAAGAGAAACTTTGGGCTAGTGCGCTAGAAAGATAGCAGAGCGACCCGAAAGCCTAGTTTATCCTTTTTCCCCAAAAGGATCGATGGCGAGCGCGGCAAATGCCTTGCCAACTAGGTAGATGGACCCGGTAACGAGGGTAGGTTGGCCGCAAAGGGACGGCAGAATTTTCGCCAGCTGCCCTTCCTCCGCTGTCCGAATTCGGCAGCGGCAGGAAGGCGGGATCAGGGTACGGAGTTCCTCCGTCGAAACGGATCGCTCCTCGTTCATATGCACCAGAATGAGTTCCGCGGCAATGGAAGCCAAATGGGGAAGCAGATCGCGAGCCCGTTCGCGGCCCAGGGTGCCGGCAACTACCGTCGGCGAAGATTTTTCTTCCGATGGCAGTCGCTGCCAATTTTTGCGAAAAACCTCTAATCCGGCACCGTTGTGAGTACAGTCGAAGATCCACCGCCGACCGTCGATCGTGCGCCGGTCCCAACGGCCCGGCCAGCGGGCCAGTGCCATGGCGGCTAAAAAATCTTCAAAGTCCTTTTCCCGCCCGCACTTTTTCAACCAAAGGCGGCCCACCGTAGCTGCCAGCGGGCCATTTCGTTCCTGTTCGCAGCCCCGCAGATAGGGAAGGGGTGGCAAGATAATATGTTCCGGACGAATGAGATGGGCTGCGACGGCGGAGGCCGCCGCGGAAATCACCGCCCGGGCTTCCCGCGGCACCGCTCCCAGCACCAGTGGAATGGCCGGCCGGGCAATAGCGGCTTTCTCTCGGGCGATCGAGGCCAGGTCCGAGCCAAGCACGTCGCAGTGGTCCAGGCCGATGGAAACGATGGCGCTCAATTCCGTGTCTACGGCACTCGTGGCGTCGCAGCGGCCACCCAAGCCCACCTCCAAAATTGCCACGTCCACGCCTTCGCGCTGAAAGTGGTCCAACGCAATGGCGGTGAAGATTTCGAAGCCGCTGGGCCGCTCCTTCCCAAGTCGATCCGCCAGGGCCATCCAGCGGGTTAGCAGGTTTCGGAGAGCGCTATTGTCTATGGGACCGCCATTGATCCGGATGCGCTCATTCCAGCGGATCAGATGGGGGGAGGTGTAAAGTCCCGTGCGGAGGCCGATGCCGCGGAAGCCACGCTCTAAAAGCGCGCATACGGAACCCTTTCCATTCGTTCCGGCAATTTGCACGAACGGTCCCGTCGTCCCTACTCCTCCCGACGCCAGCAGCCGCCGAACCCGCTTCAGGGGCCAGCGGCCCTCCTGCCCCAAATCCCGTCGCAGGGCCAGCCGCTCCAATGATTCGGACAGTTCTCTATCCACGACAAACTTCGGAATTTAAGTCCGTTTTGCCATCTCCGCCCGTGCCCGTTCCCGCAGCAAATCGTGGCTGCTAAAAAAGGGGCCAATGACCTTAATTTTTTGCCGCCAGGCTGATTGCATCAATGACGAGAGCCGATGGAAGGTGGGCATGGTCAAATGGCATGGCAGGTACTGGGACTGATCTATGCGGCGCTGAATGGCGGCCGCCAGAGCGATAAATTTTTCCGGATCTATGGCGGAAGCGGTGGCAAAGGAGCGTCGTAGGCTCTCCGGCAGTTCCGGAAAGGCCTCCACGTCCCCTTCCAGGTGAGAAAGTGGACCCACTAGAGCATCAAGACCTAACGCCCGGAGCCGCTCCGTTAGCAGGGGATCTAGTGCCCAAAGCCGTTCTCCCGTTGGCAATTGAATATTTTTCAGATTGCGGACGGCCGGGAGTGCGCCGGGAGAGACGGTTAGCAGGACGGCCGTGCGGGAGGTGGGTGCGCCGGCCAGCAGGCAGTCGTTCCGCAGGCCCTGGCGGGCAACCGTTTCTCGCAAAGAATCCCAATCTAGATCCGCGACCCGATCGGCTGGAGGGTCGAAGAGTAGCCGACCGCTCCCGCCCGAGGAGCAGGGCCCCCGCTCCCGGGCTAAATTTGTCGATGCTGCTAGAGCCGTGCGGCTTAGGACATCATAGATGTGGGCCGTCGTCCGCATGGCTGCCGCCGAGTCGAAGGCGATGTCCTGCCGGCGGAGGAGGTCATGCAATCCCGCCAGGCCCAGACTCAAACTACGACATCGGTTACAGTGTCGCGCGGCACCGACAGAATGTAATTTTGTGATAGATAAGATATTGTCCAGCGTTTCGATGGCCAATTGTATCGTGCGGCAGAATCGTTCCCAGTGGAGAGTGCCGTCGGGGCCAAGGTGGGCCGGCAGAGAAATAGTTCCGAATGCGCTGGCTCCAACTTCTCCCGGCTTCATGGCCATCGCACTCTCGCCGAAAAGACTGGAGGATTCGACGACCCCATCGGCTTCGGCTCTGCCGCGCTGAAAATTGTCCGAAAAAGCCAGGCACGGGAAGCCGTTCTCAAAAGCGCTTGCGACGATTTTTTGCCAAAGTTCCCCCACGGGAATGCGTTTCGACCAGATGGCACCCTCTTCTGCCCGTGCCTCACAGCGGCGGTAGCGGTCGGCAAATTCCTTTCCACAGACGGGCAGCAGTTCCGCTACTTCGTTGGGTTGGAAGAGGGTCCAATGGCCCTCGCCTTCGGCCAGCCGCTCCATGAAGAGGTCCGGGATCCAGAGGCAGGTGCGCAAACTGATCTCTTTTTTGCCGAATTCGTTCCGAGCGAATGTTTTTTGCAATTCAACGAATTCTTCCAGATCCCTGTGCCAAAGGGCCAGGTAGGCGCAGCCGGCGCCGGAGCGGCGGTGATTGCCTTGGTTTGCAATGGACAGCTGGTGCCGGTGCAGGTCCAGGAACGGCACAACGCCCTCGGAGATTCCCCGGGACCCGCCTATGCGACTGCCCCGACCCCGAATATGGGACCAGGAGCCGCCCAAGCCGGCGCCCCAGCGGGAGGCGAAGGCGTTTTCTGCGATTCCACGTGCCATGATGTCCTGCATGTTATCTTCCAGCACGTACACGTAGCTCGGCAGCAGGTGCGGATTTGGCGTGCCGGCATAGAGGAGCGTGGTGGAGGCGGGGCAAAATTCTAGGCGGCTGAGCGCACCATACAGCTCTATGATCTTCTCCGTGCGAAATTTTTCATCCGTTTCCACCTGCAGACCCACGGCTACCCGCATCCAAAACCACTGGGGTAGCTCAATGACCCTATCCCCGTCCCGCAGAAGAAATTCTCGATAGAGTAGGTCAAAGGCGCTCCAATCGAAGAGTTTGTCTCGCGCAGGGT
>JAIRMB010000021.1 GCA_031258995.1 Puniceicoccales bacterium | reverse complement strand
TCTTATTGCCGACGAACGAGGAATTTAAAATAGCTCCGGCGAAACTGTCGTCGCAGTAGATCGCCCCGCCGTAGCCGTCAACAGGTAGCTCCTTCCCGTCGAAGGCGATGGACCGGACGCCGGTCCCGCCGCCGCCGTCGCCTGCAAAATCAAAAAATCGGCAGGCGTCGGATTTTTCCAGGACCGTCAAGGGCCGTCCGCTCCCGGAAAGCCCTGCACCCCAGAGCCCGAGGCTCTTGCCGCCCTCAACGGAGACCGCGCCGTCAAAAACGAAGGTGCTTTCCGGAAAAAGCAGCGTGTCGCCATTGCTTGCTCTCCCAACGGCGGCTTGCACATCACTCTGCGTGCCATCGCTATAGGTAACATAGACTTCCCCGCCGAATGCCGTCCCGAAAAACGCGCAAAAGGCTGCTAAAAGCGCAAAGCGTCCCTGCGTCCCTGCGTCCCTGCGTCCCTGCGTCCCTGCGTCCCTGCGTCCCACATCGAGTTCATGCTAACGGCCGAAGGGCTGGGCGTAAAGAAAAATTCTTTAAAATTTTTCAATTCGCAATTGCCGTTGGGCCGCCCGGCCTTACGGTGCCGACTGTGGCTGCTTCGCTGCCGAGCTTCCTCCGCACGCTCTACCCGTTCGCCTCTCGCTTTGTTTCGCTGTCGGACGGAACCCGCATGCACTATGTGGACGAGGGCCAGGGCAATATGGTGCTCTTTCTCCACGACATTCCTCTCTGGTCCTTTTACTTCCGGAATCTCGTGCAGGATCTGCGGGGACAATTTCGCTGCCTAGCGCCGGACTACCGAGGATTTGGCCTCTCCTCTAAGCCGGACGGGCTGAACTACTCTCTGCGCACCGTTACGGACGACGTGTTGATTTTCCTGCAAAAACTGAACGTGGGTAAGTTCAATTTGGTTCTGCACGGCTGGGGCGCCGTGCCGGGTATGGCGGTGGCGACCCGCTGGCCGGAGCGGATCCGCCGCATCGTTCTCCTCAACGCGAACTGCTTCATGAACTACCGAATGCCCCTGTCCCATTCCTTCTTTCGCGGAGGCGGCTGGGGGAAGATGACTGTCAATCTTTTCAATTTGCCCGTCCGTCAGGCCGCATTCGGCGCCGCCGTGGGCAGTCGCGCCCGGGCCGGCTACCGCTATCCCTACCGCAGCTGGCACTCCCGCACGCCCACGCGACTATTTTTTGAGAATCTTCCTCGAAATCCGAAAAAGGGCACCGGACTCTGGCTCAGCGAGGTCGTAGAAAAAATGGGGATCCTCTGCCAAAAAAAGAGCATCGCGTTCTGGGGGACGAAAGACTCCGTATTCCCGGAAAAAATTCTGGACTCCTGGAAGGAGTATCTGGAAGAATTGAAGATACATCGGTTTCCCTACGGGGGCCGCTACGTGCTGGAAGACGACTACGGCACCATCTTCCCTCTTCTGCGCCGGTTCCTGGCGGACGGCGTGGAGCTCAAGTTGCCGCTGTGAGCGTCAGCGGGCTCGGGCCATCAAAAAAAGGCCATAGAGAAGGAATAGCCCGTTGGGCAGCCAGGCGGCCAAGACCGGCGGCACACGGCCGCCGGCGCCCAGCGCCTGACAGCAGCTGACGAGAAAATAGAATAGTAGTAGGGCGATGACTGCCTTGGCGGCGGTGGCCAGCGGTCCGGCCCGCGGCCCGGCAGTCGCGAAGGGAATGGCGCAGAACAAGGCGATGAAGCAGCTCCAGCAGCCGGACAGAGCCATGTGGTAGCCGGTGGCGTAGGCGGCCCGTGCGGGGTCACGGCGGGGGATGTGCTTCAGGATGAGGGCCAATTTTGCGGGCGAAAGAGATCGAATTCGCCTCTGGCAAAGGGCCATGACTTCTGGATCTTCTCGAAGATCTAGGAAATTTGCTCCGCCTATCTGCCCACGAACGCCGTCCAGCAGCCAACGGCCCTCCCGGTAGCGGCCGCTCGGAGCGTGAATTCCTCTGTCGACAATACCCTCCTTTCCGCAGGCGTAGATGCCGATGCGGCGCGCCTCGTCCGTTTCTAGGTCCAGTTCGCCGACAAGCCAGAGCCGGCCCGTGTCTCGTCCGTCGTAGGTAACATTTCGCAACTGCCGCTCGCCCCGGCGTAGGGCGGGCCTTTGGGCCTTCAGGGCCTCCGTAAATTCCTGCAATTTGCTTTCCGTGACCGGGAGGAGCGTAAAAATGAGCAATTGCAGAAGGAGCGCACCGCAAAATCCTCCGATCCAAAGAAAGCGCGTCATTGTGAGGAGGCGCACGCCGCCACAGCGCATGGCGACGATCTCGCCGTCCCGCCGCAGCCGGCCGAGGGACAAGAGTGTTCCCACAAAAAAAGAGACCGGTAGGGCCAGAGGAATCAGAGACGGCAGTAGCAGGAGGAAATAGAAGGCGATGGCCCGCAGGCCGACGGAGCCGCGGAGCAGTTCCGGCAGTTCGTGCTGGATCCGTTCCAGCAGAAGGATCCCAAAAATTACCGGGAAGGTGCAAAACAGGGCGCGGGCCCAGCAGCGGCCGACGTGGTTCGGAAGAATCACAGAGAACCTTTCTGCCTAGCGGGCGAGATCTGCCAACGAAGATCGGCATGGGCCGCTACTCTCTCGGGGGTAGCCGCAGTCCAAATTGACATTTTCTATTTATCTTGTAAAATAATAGCGCGTGATATCGCCAGTATCGCATCAAGCTTTCACTTGGACCCTCCCTTCGGTTTCCAATCCGACGTTTGTAATAGAACGCCTTAGAATGCTCCTGCCGAGCGAGCGAATGGGATCTTGTAATCTGGACAGTGCCGTTCTTCTAGCTGCCGTTTGCACAATGTTTTTGCAAAACGAGGAATGGAAGAGGACCTCCATGGTGTTTTTTGAAAGTAAAATAGACGACCTTATTCCAATTCCAGTAGCTTTAAGCCCTTTTGAAAAAAGGGAAGTGTTCATAGCGGCTTTTAACGAGCCGAATAAAATCAAAATCCGTGATCTTTGTGTCGCCTCAATTAAAGCACTCATTCGAAGTAAAATTCATAATTTTCCAAATTCCGTAGCACTAAGAACGGCTATTGATCGTTTTGCGACGCCACTGCTGAACGAGAGGGATCCATCGAAACTTATGTTGGCTTTCGCCAACACCATGCTTCATCATGCGCCACATTCGGAGGCGGCTATAATAGCTGAGTTCGTTACCGATTCGGGCGCCATAGATTACCAAAAAATTGAGGAGGTCATGCTACGCATTGTCTTGCGTTTGAATGTGGAGGCGCCGGATTTTGGACAGTCCTGTCTCCTCTTTTGTCGGCTGTGCAGTTTTCTTGTGAATGGCTATGCGCAAATCGACATCTTGGCGATTGGAACGATGGGAATTACCAGAGAAATGGGGGCTGTGCTGGGTCCGCAGGCCGATTTGTCTCCGGTAGGCCTAATGCGCATAGCCATGAGGGCGCTTCTACTGGAAGTGCGCCAGGAACATTTGACCGGTTCTTGCGCTATGGTGTCGGTGCTCAGTGCTATCCAAAACGATCATCCGAAAGTATTTCTGGCCATGCTGCGAGAAATGTTTCGCTATGGC
>JAIRMB010000014.1 GCA_031258995.1 Puniceicoccales bacterium | reverse complement strand
CTAAAAGCGCAAAGCGTCCCTGCGTCCCTGCGTCCCTGCGTCCCTGCGTCCCTGCGTCCCTGCGTCCCTGCGTCCCTGCGTCCCTGCGTCCCACATCGGGTTCATGCTAACGGCCGCCGCGCCCGCGGCAAGGGAAAAATTTAGAAATTTTTTACGGATCGGCGGGTTTCCTCCCTTTGGTCGGCGGAGCGTGAGCCATGGTCGCGCAGGAATGCATTGACTCGCCGGGTCGTCGAACTACAATGGGACAGGCATGGGGATGGTGGACCGGAAGTAAGGGGGTGGCCCTGCGGCAGATTTGGCCGTCGTAGAGGCGCTTATTAATCGGGCGGCGGCGGCTCAGGCAAAATTTGCAGAATTTTCTCAGGAAAAGGTGGATGAAATTTTTTACGCAGCGGCGAAGGCGGCCGGCCGTGCCCGCATCGACCTGGCGGAGATGGCCGTCGCCGAGACCGGCATGGGCATTGTGGAAGACAAGGTGCTCAAAAATCATTTCGCCGCCGAGTATATCTACAACAAGCATCGTCATACCAAAACCTGCGGTACGATTTCTTGGGATCGGGCGGGCGGCTATCGGATCGTCGCTGCGCCATTAGGACTGCTGGCCGGTGTCATTCCCACCACCAATCCTACTTCAACGGCGATTTTTAAGTCCCTTATCTGCCTAAAAACCCGCAACGGTATCGTCTTTTCGCCGCACCCGCGGGCCAAGGGCTGCACGGTTGCGGCGGCGCGCATTGTGCGGGACGCGGCGGTGGAGGCCGGCGCGCCGGAGGACATCATCGGCTGGCTCGATAATCCCACGATCGAATTGACCAATGCACTTCTGAAGCACCCGGCCGTGGCGGTAATTCTGGCGACGGGAGGCCCCGCCATGGTGCGAGCTGCCTACTCCTGCGGCAAGCCGGCTTTGGGCGTAGGGCCCGGCAACACGCCGGCGCTGGTGGATGAGACGGCGGACATTCGCATGGCCGCGTCCACCCTCCTACTTTCAAAAACATTCGACTGTGGCGTTATTTGCGCATCGGAACAGTCCGTAGTGGCCGTCGGTAGCGCCTATGGACCGCTAAAGGAGGATTTGGCCTATCGGGGCGCTCACCTGCTCAGTGAAACGGAGCGGGAGAAGCTGAAGGCCATTTTATTGACGGATAAGGGGGCAAATCCAGCCATTGTGGGCCAGCGGGCGGCGAAAATCGCGGAATTAGCCGGCTTTTCCGTGCCGGCTCAAACGAAGGTGCTCATTGCCGAAGAAAAGGTCTATGACAGCTCTAATCCATTTGCCCACGAAAAGCTATCTCCCGTGCTGGCCCTTTACGGGGCGCCGGACTTCGAAAGGGCAGTGGAAATGGCTGTGGCACTCATCTCCGTCGGCGGGCCGGGGCATACTTCCGTTCTGTACACGAACCCTAAAAATCAGGACCGGATCGAGTATTTTTCCCAAAAGCTTCCCACGGGCCGGCTACTGATCAATTCGCCCGCTTCCCAGGGCGGCATCGGGGACCTGTACAATTTTCGTTTGGAACCCTCCCTTACCCTAGGCTGCGGCTCCTGGGGGCACAATTCGGTGAGTGAGAATGTTGGCATTAAACATCTTTTAAACTACAAGGCCGTCGCAGAAAGGCGAGAAAATATGCTCTGGTTCCGAGTACCGAAAAAAATCTATTTCAAGCGTGGAGCGACCGACCTGGCCCTACGGGAATACGCCGGTCGAAAGCGGGCTTTCGTTGTGACGGACCGTTTCCTCTTCGACTCGGGCGGAGTTCGGGCCATTACGGACGCACTCCAGGCCGTTGGCCTAGAATGCCAGATCTTTTACAATGTGGAGCCGGACCCGACTCTAGCCACGGTGAAACTGATCATGGCCCAACTGAACCCTTTCGAACCGGACCTGATCGTCGGTTTCGGCGGTGGCTCTCCCATGGACGCCGCGAAAATTGCCTGGCTCATGTATGAGCATCCGGAGACCAATTTTTCTGATATCTCCATGCGCTTCATGGATATTCGCAAACGTACGTGCGCCCTTCCCGTGTTGGGGGCAAAGGCGGAGATGGTGGCCATCCCCACCACCTCCGGCACCGGCTCGGAAGTTACGCCCTTCGCCGTCATTACGGACGAATCCACCCGCATCAAGTACCCCATCGCCGACTACTCCCTCACTCCCTCCATGGCTATCGTGGATCCAAATTTCGTAGATAGCATGCCGAAGAAACTCGCTGCGGCCGGCGGCATCGATGCACTAGTCCACGCCGTAGAGGCCTACGTTTCCTCCATGGCTTCCCCTTTCACTAACGCCAATGCGCTGGAGGCCATTCGCATGATTTTCACTTACCTGCCCCGTTCCTACCGAGGTGGGGCCGACGATCCGGAGGCGCGGGAGCAGATGCACTACGCCGCCACCATCGCTGGCATGGCGTTTGCCAACGCATTTTTGGGCATTTGCCACTCCATGGCTCACAAATTGGGAGCAGCCTTTAACATCCCGCACGGCATTGCCAATGCACTTCTTTTTCGGCAAGTAATCCGTTACAACGGCACGGATTCTCCCCAGAAGCAGGCGACCTTTCCCCAATATAAGGCGCCGGAAGCTCTGGCTCGCTACGGCCAGATTGCACAGATGCTGGGGCTAGGCGGTAAAAACGATGGCGAGCGAATGCGAGCGTTCATCAAAGCCGTTCAAGATCTAATGGAAACGACAGAAATCCCACTATCCATCCGCGATTGGGGCGTTCCCGAGAAAGATTTTCTGTCTCAGTTGGACGGACTGACGAAGTTGGCCTTCGACGACCAGTGTACTGGCGCTAACCCGGTCTACCCGACCATGGAGGAAATCCAAGGCCTATATTGGGACGCTTTCCATGGTCGGGTATGAGCAAGGACGAATGGCACAAGAGACGGCATCACCATGCGCAAAATGAGCGGCCCGGCGTTCGCCGGGCCCGCGCCTCGCGTAGCCGCTCAGTCACTGCCGTAGGGGCTTGAAGCAGGCGCATCGCCGTGGTGGCCATTAGGAGGGAACACCCGCGGACCCGAACCTACCAGCTCGGCGAAAAACCTGTTAGCGGTCCGGAGGGCTGTCGACGCCTCACGAAGGAGATCGTCCACACGTCGACTCCGATCCTGCTCACCTTGCCGCTCTATGACCTCCAAGGTCGTCCTGACAATGCCCGTTATTAGATCAGCCGGTATGGAAACACTACCTTTGATATGGGCAACGGCGACCTGCACATTCGGGTCGTCATTGCGAATCTTGATACTCATCCCGGGAAGAACTCCGCCCTCCGGCAATGGAATTGATAAGTTTGTCATCACGAGGCTGTTCCTCGCAAAAAAGAGCGACCAGTCAACGGCAAAAACGGCCCTTTGTAGCTGTTCTCGGCGAAAAAAAATTTCGCCATGATCCACTCGATTCTGTCCCTATTCTAGGTAAAAATTTTCCACAACAGCGGGCCGCCGCTCCAGCCGCGCCCATTTAGCCAGGAATTCCCTGGCAGAATTGGCGAAAGAGGGAGCAATCTCGATGGCAAAGGGCGGTGTGCCGGCCTCGTCGCGGAGCATGTCCACTTTTCCCATGGCCAGCCAATTTGCAAAAAGTCGGACCTGATCCCGACGGGAAGTTTCCGGCGAATCCAAGCCCAATTGATTCTTTATGGGGCTAAAAATCTCGTCCCGACGGCCCTCCAACAACAGCGTTCGTTCGGCAAAGGGTAGCAAATCGGAGAGATAGCGCTCCATTTTTAGAGCATTGGGCTCCGTTGGGAGAACCAGATGGCCTGCCGCATTGAGAAATGGCACCTTTCGCATGACGGTGTGGAGCGGCAAATCCCTATAGTAGCTCTCCGGCTCCTGGCGAAAAAATTGCTCTAAGAAAGCGATTTCTAAGAGATAAATGGATATGTCGGCCTGTCCGAAGCGGAGGCGGTTGGATATGTCCAGGGCAGAAGCACATTCCGGCGGCAGGTCCATCGAATCGATCACTCGCAATTTGCGTCCCGTGTCGGCAAAAACGCCAATTCGTTCGCCCGCATAGGCCTTTCTGACACAGCGGCAGGACATCTGAGACTGTGTAAGCAGGTGAAAGCCGATGAAATAGGGATCAATGGGCAGGGCTAGGGGGTTATCTACTTGATGGCAGGAAAGATGCTTCACTCCAAGTCGCGAAAAAGTGCTGAAAAAGCCATGAATATTCAGCGCCAGCAGGAGGCCGCCATCGCCATCCGAGTGGGTTGCGATGGACGTACGTGTGGAAAGTATCAGCTTCCCGTCCCGATCCATAAGGGGCAGGCGGCCCTGGTTAAAAATGTGTACTTCTTTCAGGCCGAAAAAATCTCTTTCCGAAAAAAAGTTTTCCGTTTCTCGCCTATTTTCCGGACCGGCGAGAATGAGCCAAGGAATGGTGGTCCCGTAGCGGGCTTCGTCGGCCAAAATTCGCTCGGCAAAGAGTTGAAAAAGAGGCTTTCCGCGCACGGGCGTGATAGGAACGAAGCCCTTGCTGTTGACCGTCCCAAATCGAATTCCCTGCCCGCCAGCAATGGTTACAACGGCAACTTCTCCGCGGCGGAGCGCAGCCTCGCCGGTTCGGTAGGCCCGCTCCCAATTATCCTCTTCCGTTGGAGAAGAAGGCAGCAGCGTGCAGGGAGCCGGCCGCAGCCGGCCTCCGTCGGCGCCGGGCCGCCGCAGCCGTAAAATTTCTCGCCGCAAAAAGGAAAGGTCCACCCCATCCAGCTGGTCCAGCAAAGTTCGCTGCTCTTCCGGGCTCAACTGTTCCATGAAAAGAAGGACATGGTCCTGGCTATTGCGGGAAAGCATCTCCCTTAGGTTTTCCCACTTTGACCTGCCGCGATTTATCATTTCCTATTCCTCAAAAATATACACGTACTCGCCGCTGTCCGCGTAGCCCAGCCGTTCACGCAAAATTCGCCGGCGGAAATCGCCGTCGCGGGCGAAGCGCCCCAAATAGTTCTCTAGCTCGCCGGCGCGCTCTTTCAACTCTATTTGCTTCATCAGAAGCATATTTTGCCGCCCCAGGTCCTGACGATAGCGGGCCCGATGGGATCCGGTCAGAAAGAAAAAACTGAATAGCGGAGACAGGAGAACGGCTAATACCCAGTGGAATGACGACGGACCCAGGCTGCGACTAATCCACACAATTCGTTGTCTTTTAGCGCAAATTTTCGTTTTTTGCAACTAAAAATGGTGTGCGAAGGATGATAGGGAGCAACTTCGCGTAAAAATATTACTAAAGGCGACGAGGCCGATCTTGAACAGAAAACAACCTCAGCCGGACATCTTCCCCGGCAGCGACCGACGGGCCTACCGCCCAAGAACAGCTTGTGCATGCCGTAGGGCCCTCACTCATACGTTCACATTAGGCAAAATAGCGGGCGCAGCCTCTGTCGGGGGCAACGGCCTCTATTCCATCTGCGGTCAAACCTCCTCTACCAAAATTTCAATATCCTTAAACAGGTAACCGTCGCGTTCATTCTCAGAGCTGCAGAGGACAGCCTTTCCGCAGCTGGACTCCAGGAAGAAATGAACGGTGGGAGGATTTCCGCTAGTCCCAGCATAGACGCCGTTGTAGCCCTCCCATTGAGGATCAAGAAACATAATCTTTTTGCCGGATTTTATTTCCGCAATCAGCCGGTCGGCCTGTGCGGAAAGCTGCGCCGGATCGGCCTTAGCGGTCGCTATCGCCTCCATGAGAATGGGCGAAAACTCTGGCGCAATAGTAAAGCCATGGCCTGCTCCGTGGGCTATAATTCGTTTCGTCTCGCCCTTGGCAGTAGCAAGAACATTAAAAAAGTGCAAAAAGGACTCCTCTGCGAAGGAAAACGACCCAAGCGGAGTGCTGGTACATCGGATGCCAAGGGCTTCTAAAACATGAATGTCCACCCCGCCACGCCGTGGCGCAAAACTACTCACCATAGAATCTATTTTTGCTGAAAGCGCCTGCGTTTCGCTGATCAAATCCTCAATTTGCTTGGTTTCCGATGTCGAACCGGATTCCACCCCCTTTCTTGAGTTTTGAAGCTTTCTTTGAAGCTCTTTCTCATGGGTAGTCGCCATCTTGGCAAGAAGAGACAAGGCCGACAGGTAGTCCAATGACTTCGGAGTTGGGTGGCCTTCCAGTGTAACGTGGGGCACCCACGTGCCCCTTTTTACTTTGGGGCCATTTTCTACTTTCCCTTTGCAAGAAACATTTGTGTCAAAACGTGGGGCTTCACAGATTATTTCGCGCGACATGATTCCAGCCGCACGCATACGCTTACTAATGTCCTTCATTGCATTTTCATAGTCGATAGCAGGGGCAGGCTGCTGTGTTTTGTGTCCGGGGATCAACGTCGATGCATCGGCAGCCGTACGCATGATCGCCCGCTGCATTACGACGGCCCGGCTTGGACTGCTCTTCCCTCTAGTTTCCCCATAAGGATTACACGGTGCTTGGATATCCAAGCCCGCACGATTTTTCACTTTCATGCCTCCACTGCTCATGATCTCTACAAATAAGGCCATTAGCTTTACGGGATGATTTAGTTGCAAATATACCAGCGGAGCCACGGCGAAGCAAGCCTCCACCCCGGACTCCTGACGAATCTCGTTTATGACTACGACTTCAAGAGCCAAGCGGCGTAACTCACTCGTTTCTATCGATTTATCGCAAGTGATGCCCAGATCAACAATCACCTGTGGCACAGCCCCGCCTCGCATCTGTTCTAATTGAGACCTCAGTCCATCCTCATTACTGTGAAACTTTTGAAGCCGTACAAAGAGCCGCTGTTTTTTGAGATTCGTCGCAAAATCGGCGGCAGCGATAAGGCGAAAAATGCATCTATCTAGCTCTTCTTCATTTACACAACTGGAGTCTGAATCGGCCCTGATTAAATCTCTTGCGGACACCCCCGCGTGGCTCTGCGCATCCCAAAAATCCGCAGCGAGTTTAAATTTGTCTACGCAATCGCCGCCCAACCCGTATCGCGTGGAGAGAAATTTCTCCACCCTAGGGCCGACCCCAACAATAGCCTTTGTCGTCTTTAGAACTTCTTCAATAGACTTCTGCGGCTTAGTCACTCGCATCTCGAAGACGAGTTGGACTATCGACTCCAGCCGCGGAGCAAAGGAGGCAAAGATCGCCCGCAGCAGCGCAAAAAGCCTATTCTGCTTTTGATTGCGGAAAAAATAGTAAAGCAACGCACATTTCTTTATGAAGCCAACAGAACTAATGCACACGAGGCCCGTATCGATGCCGGCTGCGATCTGTATGCTCGTCACCGACAGATCGGACTCCCGCCTCTTTTGGCCTGGCGGGCTTAATTCATAGCACTCACAAAAACACCGATAGAGATCATATTCACATTGTGATTGTCCGTCGACGACCGCCATAGTGGTTCCGGTTTGTTGTGAAAGGGCATTTTGCCAACGCTGAAATTACGAGATCTCCCCGTTGAGGGTAACGGTAGACAACGGAACAAACGTTTTACACGGCATCGGCCGAAGGTTGCGCAGTAAAAATTTTCAGTAAATTTTTCGCAAAATGCGCCTATGCCCTCCGTAGGCTCCGCATTTGCGGTAAGGCCCTTTCGGGAGATTTGACCAATGAAAACCACTTCCCATCTGCCGCAACTTTTGGGAGCTAGGAGCTCCTTTAGCCCCATTCGTAACCTCAGCCCAGAAAGCCTCACCCGCCATCTGGACGCTTTCCACGCCGGAAACCTGCGGCCGGCTGCCCTCCTTTGGGATGCCATCGAACGGCGGGACGACGTCTTGCAGGCCGTTGCCTCCAAAAGAAAAAAAGGAGTAGCGCGGCTCCAGTGGGATATTTTAACGACCGATGGAAGTCCGGAAGCCCTAGCACAACAGACGGCCCTCCGCTTTTTCTACAACACATTGAGCTGCGTAAACGCCGTCGACGGGAACGAGCGGGGCGGATTTAGTCTACTGGTGCGACAGATGATGGATGCGGTGGGGAAAAAGTACGCCGTCCACGAAATCGTTTACCGGGTCCACCGCCAGAGTCGAATCGGGGAGGGATTGCAGCCCCTGATCTCCGCCGAATTCCGCTTCGTTCCGTTGGAATTTTTCGAAAACGGCACCGGCCGGCTCCGTTTTCTTGCACGGGAAGAAGATCGGGAAGGTATGGTCCTGGAGGAGGGCTCCTGGCTCACCACCGTGGGAGACGGGCTCATGGAGGCCTGCTCCATCGCTTACCTTTTTAAACACCTACCCCTCCGGGACTGGCTCATCTATTGCGAACGGAACGGCATGCCAGGAATTAAGGGCATTACGGACGCCTTTCCTGGCACCAGCCAATGGGAAGTCGCCAAGCGGGCTGTAGAGTCCTTTGGAGCCGAATTTCATGCCCTCATGACTGCTGGCAGCGATTTGCAAGCCATCGATTTGGGCGCGAAAGGGGAGTTGCCCTACCCGGGTCTGGTGGAACGGATGGATCGGGCCATGGCGGCTCTCTGGTGCGGCTCGGACCTCTCTACCCTATCGCGAGCCAGCGCTGTCGGTGCCTCCCTCCAGTCCGGTGAGCGGGCCTCCTTGGAAGCGGAAGATGCGGCCATGATTTCAGAAACTCTTAACGCGCAAGTAGATCGCTACGTACTGGGACACCTTTTTGGCGACGGCCCCGCCCGTGCCTACCTGCGACTGCGCCCCATTGCCCAAGAGGATGTTCTGCGGGACTTGGAAATTTATGAGCGGCTTAGCCGACTGGGGATTTCCATTCCGGCCGGGGATCTGCGGGAGCGCTTTGGCATCGGTTTGCCGGAAAAGGAGCGGCCGGTGGACGCGCCTAAGAATTCGCCCCTTTCGCCAGCCGGTCCCGAATGAAGCCCTCGAGCCGGTCCACCTCCCTTTCGAGCGGAAATTTTTCCACAAAAATGCGGTGAGATCGGCGGGCCAACACGACCGCCTCCTTCGGATGGGTCAGAATCCATTTCATATGGCCGTCGATCTGGCGAAACATTTCTTCCGGCTCGTTCTCCTGGTCCACGTAGAGCACGGAATCGCCGAAGT
>JAIRMB010000010.1 GCA_031258995.1 Puniceicoccales bacterium | reverse complement strand
CCCGTTCGCCCCTACAGGGCACGAAAAGTCGGGCCGGGCTTGAGCTTCCTCCCACAAAAACGCCCATAGCGGGCACCGTCCCTTCCTCATTCCGTTCCACTGCCCATTCCTCCTAGGCGGTCCACTCTTCTTCTACGCCCTTTGTCAAATTTTCGGCATCTTCCTCTTCCTTCTCCGGCTCAAATCCCATGGGGCTGTATTCAAGGATGCCGGCGATTTCCTGAAAGACGTGAAGTGCCGGTTGACCCTCCAACTCGCAATTTTCCCGCACGCCCTCCTCCAGCTCGGTAACCGTCAGCCGTTGGACGAACGAGTAGGTGTCGTTGAGAAGTTTTGCCCGCAGCAGGGAGATGTGATCTAAAAATTCCGCATAGTGGCCGGCTTCGCCGAACGTATTCGGAAGGGCGAAAAGCTTTTCCTCGCTCTTCCCTAGTTCCTCTTCCGTGATCCGTAGCCGCACGCGGCCTCCGCCCAGATCTTTTTCGATGGAAAAAGGCAAGAAGGCCCGCAGTACGACGTCACCCTGCAAACCGTACTCGCGAAGAGACTCTAGCAGATCAAAAACGTATTCCACCTGCTTGGGGTCCAGGATGCTGAGGCGTTCTTCGTCGGAATTGTCCGACGGCCGGTCAGTCTTTTCTACCCACCAATTATAATTTTCGTCCAGCTGGACGACGCACCAGCCAATGGGCTGATTCGGAGCCCTTCTTTCCCTTTCCATGGCCATCTTCGCCGGATCCAACCCAATTCCCTTTTTCCGTAAAGCGTTTTCGTCATCCCGCTCCTGCGGCCGTCGGAGATCGCCGTGACGGATAAAAAAGAAAGCACTGGACAGCACGCCTAGAACCGGCGATGAAAAAAGTGCGGGCGGACGAACTGTCGGGCAGGGGCTACAGAAGATACACCGCCCAACGTCCCGCAAAAGCGGGAGTCGTTCAAAAAGCGCTCACTTGTTGAAGTGGCAACTGGGAAGTTCAAAAACTTTTTTGAACCAGAGCTTCCCCGTTTCCGTTCGCCAATAGCCGCATTTCTGGCCGTTTGTTCCGGCGCCTTGGCTGTCAATCTGAGTTGAAAAACGGCGACCGAATTTTGCGATTCGCGCGCTGCATGTGGGCATATTTCCATTCTTCCGTTGGCACAATTTACTCCGCCACGGTTGCCTAGAAAGACTTGTCTACTTCTGGGAACTCCTGGCGTTGGCAATGGACGAGCGGCAGCTCCGGCTGAAAGAAGGCGCGGTCTCCATTCGGCGTCCCGCCGGCGAAGGAAGAAACGGCCACGCCGATGAGTCGAACGGAGCGGGTCCAGGCGGAGGTCCGCTCCCGCAGCAGCTCATTGGCGGCGGAGGCGATGGCGAAGCCGTCCGACGCCAGAGCGGAAAATGTGCGGCTGCGGGTAATGCTTTCAAAGTTACCGTAGCGCAACTTCAGCGTGATGGTCCTGCCCCGGATGTTTTCTCGCCGGAGCGCCGCAGCCACCTCCTCTGCCAACTCCCGGAGCGCCGCCGACAGCTCGTCAATGTTCTTCAGGTCTTCGTCGAATGTGCGCTCCCGACTAAGGGATTTGCGACTATGGACGGGATTTACCGGTCGCGGGTCCACGCCACGGACGATGGCGTAGTAGCGGCGGCCCATCTTCCCCAGCATTTCTTCCAAATTTTTTAGCGACAGTGCCCGCAGGTCGGCTCCGGTGAATATTTGCCGTGCGCGTAATTTTTGGGCCGTCGCGGGGCCGATGCCGAAAAACTCTCCAATGGGGAGAGCGGCAAGAAAGTCCAGCGCTTCCTCCGGCCCGATGACGGTGCGGCCGGCCGGCTTCTTTCTCTTGGAGGCCATCTTCGCCAGAAAGCAATTGTAGGACACTCCGACGGAGCAGCTGAGGCCAAATTTGCATCGAACCGTTTTTTGGATGTGCTCTGCGAGGCGGGTGGCGGAAGCTTCTCGCAGTCGGTTTTCCGTCACATCCAGGAAGGCCTCGTCGAGGGAGAGCGGCTCCACCAAATCTGTGATTTGCCGAAGAAATGCAAAAAAATGCCGAGACACTTCTCCGTAGCGCTCCATGCGAACCGGCAAAAAAACTGCATGCGGACAGAGCTCCAGAGCCGTACGGCTTGCCATGGCCGAATGGACGCCGTAGGATCGGGCCTCGTAGGAGCAGGTGGATACGACACCGCGGTTCCAGGGACTTCCGCCGACGATCACCGGCCTGCCGCGCAATTTGGGCCGGTCCCGCTGTTCGACGGCGGCGAAAAAAGCATCCATGTCAACGTGAATGATTTTCCGCCCTTTCGCCCGCCACGCCGTCTGTTCCGCTACGGAATCCCCGGCCAGCCCCATGGCACTTGACTAGCAAAACTGCCCGATCTGGCAATGAAGGAGGAGCCTACGCTCCCTCAAAATTCCCATCCCGCACAAAAACAAGTCGTTAAACTTTTCCGATTACCGCCAGCGGAACCCTGTAGGGACAAATCTACCGCAAGAGCCGATAGCAGCCGATAGGTGAACCCCAGCCCACCGCCGACGCGATTGCCCTTCAACGAAAGTTGCGGGATTTCTTCCCCTCCCCCCGTACCTCTGGCCGTGGCTGCCATTTCCCGTTCGTAGTAGGCATCGAACCACGGCACCAGCCGATCCGGCGACCGGACGGAAAATCGGCCTCCCAGGCGAATTCGATGGGAATTTATCGCCCGAAAAGAAATCTCGCTTTTGGGGAAATTCTTGCCGGTTGGGTGTGTCCAAAAGTACTTTCCGTAGAGATAGACAGGGAATTTTTCTCTCCATCGCCAGCCGTAATGGCTCCCTAGTCGGATGGCGAGGTAGGGCACGCTGCCGCGAAAGGAATATTCCTTCATTGAACCTTCGCCTTCCCAGCTATTGTGTAGGGCGCCCACCCGGAAAGCTCCCTCCAGCTGTGGCCTTCCTAATCCCATTTGTCGAAATTCTATGGAGCCGAACGCGCCAACGCCCAGCGTTCTTGTCCTGCTGCCGCCGGTGGGTCCGTCGTCTCCCGCGTGAGTTGCCGCGAAGGCGCCCTCGAAAAATCCGCCGAATGTCGTACGGCTCGAAGCGCCATCCAGGGCGCCGGCTAGGCCGGTGACGAAGGAAAGCTCACCGAGCTCCATGGAAAAGTCTCCTTCATACCATTCCTTCCCTGCGGCGAAAGTGCGGTAAGCCGTGAACTTTAATACGCAAGAAAACATCGGAAGGTCCTCGCAGCCGTTTATCAAAGAGACGCCAGATAGCCATCCGCTGGCCGGCGCCCCAAGCGGCGATCGATCGGCCGTTTGTTCAGAATTAGTCCCCAAAAAAGGAGCCAACGGTGGAACGCTTCCACCGGCCGGACAGGGAGCAGAGCAGCCGATGCCCCCCGCAAGCGTCGAGGCAGTGGGGATGGCTCCGTGAAATACGCCCCAAAAGGCGCAATGGGCCAACAGGGGAGTAAGAAAAATTTTACGGATAGACATGATAAACCGCTGACGCTGCGGTTGTTAAAAACAGCAGAGGTCACAAGCCCAAAATGACGCATAATTTTGCTCCGCCTCCATTGGCAGATTTTCGCTAACGGATTGCCAGGGACGGGACCGCCGCCTAGGAGCTTCCAGGTGGGCAGTCTTAGCAGAGAAGAAATTCTTCAACTTCTATTGCGTGAAGTGGAGTTGCTCGCAGCGGAAGGAGAACGGACGCTGCCGATCGCCGAGGAAGCTCTAGAAAGCTTTCGGCAAGGGTCGGTGGCCGCAGAGCACGTTCCCAATCCGACGACTTCCCCGGCGGAGAATTCGGCTGCGAAAGACCCAAAAGAGAATGCCATCCCGCCTCCGCCCACTTTCTCCTTGCCTGACGGCGATAAGGCTACCCGTTGGAACGCACTGCGGGAAATTGTGCTCGGCTGCCCTGTCTGTCGTAGCCACGTGAAGCCCACCTTGAAGGTGGTGTTCGGCGTGGGAAACCTGGATGCGGATATTTTTTTTTGCGGCGAAGCGCCCGGCGCGGACGAAGAGCGGCATGGGGAGCCCTTTGTGGGCCGGGCTGGCCAACTGCTCAACAAAATCATCGAAGCCATGGGGCTGCATCGCAGCGACGTCTACATTGGCAACATCATGAATTGGCGGCCGGAGATGCCCACCCCCTACGGAAACCGGCCTCCCACTCAAGCGGAAATGGAATTCTGCCTCCCCTACTTGCGGGCTCAGGTGGAAATTGTTTCGCCCAAAGCGATTGTCGCGTTGGGAGCGACGGCGGTCAACGGGCTCCTCGGCTACGATCCGGACCGGCGTCTGGGGGACGTGCGGGGTCGCTGGCACCAATTCGCCGGCCTGCCCCTCATGGTCACCTACCACCCGTCCTATCTCCTTCGCAATCCCTCTCCCACAGCAAAGCGAAGCGCCTGGGAGGACCTGCTGCAGGTGATGGAGCGAATTTCGCTGCCCATTTCGGAACGTCAGCGGAACTTTTTCCTCTGACGGCGGACGGAAGAATTTTTAGGCCCACCCATCTTTGGTGAAAATTTTATTCCCAACCGCCGTACGGCCACTAAACTTGCGCCATGAGGACCTATGTGGACGGGATTCCTTACGAAGATCGCGATGCGCGTATCTCTCTCTGGGATAGGTCCGTGCGCATGGGATTGGGCCTGCGGGGCCGCTTCCTCTGCCGGAAGGGTTCCTTTTTTGCGCTCGATGAGCAGCTGGAGCAGCTGCAGAACACGGCGAAGGAGTTGGGCATGCCTTTCGTCTGGGAGCCGGCGGCCACGAAGGAGGCACTGGCATCGACCTACGACATAAACGATTTCGATGGGGAAGAGGCGCTGTTGGAGCTCATTTTAACGGCCGGCGCAGAGCCGATTGGCGACGAAAAAGAGGGATCGGCCGCAGGGGGAGAGGAATCCCCAAAAAAGGAGAAGAAGGACGCAGAGGAAAAAATTTTTGCTCATCCGGCGCTGGCAATACTTGCGGAAAAAGTGCTGCGGACCGAGCGGCCGCCAATCCGGATGAAATTGCTTAGGGACAGCGATCTGTCCGCAGCTACGGTGCTGCGGGAGCGCTGCCTATTGGGGCAAACGACGACCGCGCTGGCCCGTACGCGCGCCGGCGGCGGCGGGATCCTGCTGGGGACGGATGGGAACGTCGTTGCCTGTACGGAAGGGGAATTCTTTGCCGTGTCGAACGGCAATCTCTGGGCGCCGGAGGCTCCGGTGGCTACCGTCGAACGCACCATTGCCTTGGAATTGCTGGGCGACTTGGAGCGGCCCTGCACCGTCAGGACCGTGGGGCCGAAGGAGCTGAATGGCGTGAGTGAGTGCTTCGTCCTAACAGACCGCTGGGAAGTAGTCCCAGTGGGGGCCATTGGAAAGGCGGTGATCGGCGGCGGAAAGGCTGGTCCGGTGGCAGCCGTGCTCGCCGCGGACTTGCTCAAAAAACTTTGGACCAAGGCGAAAGCTCCCTTCTAGCCGGATCGCTCCGTGGATCCGCGCGCCACACTGTTTGCCCTAGGCAACGGACACCCGGGGCCGCTCCCGGCAGAAATTCTGCGAGGTCGGCTGGAGCGGGAGATGTTCCACGGCGGCTGCTGCGATATCGTTGTGCCGCCGCAAGTTACGGCGGGACGGGCACTCCTCTGGGCCACGAAGGATTTAGAATCTTCTCCGGGCCAGCGCTTTTTGGAATTTGCCTTCGCTGCTGAGGCGCTCGGAGAATTCTACGGCGAAACGCCAGATCTGCTCCTACCCTATTGTGACGGCTGCCGCTCCCACCGGCCGAGCACGGTCCGCGCCCTAGCCCGTTCGCTGGCCGCTCTAGCGGTCCGCTCCATCGTCTTTTTTGACCTGCACCGGGAAGACATTCTGCAACTTCTTCCCGGGAAAGCGGTTCACCTGCCAACCTTGCCGCTCTGGGCCCCATTTCTTAGCCGGCTCTTCCCGCCCATTGAATTGGCCATCGCTCCCGATTTAGGTCGGGCGGCCGCGGTCGCAGATTTGGCCAAAATGCTTGGCATTGAAAGCACTACTCTTAATAAAAATCGCCCTGAAGAACCGCTTCTGCCCACGATTCGCGGCCGTCACGTGCTCCTCTTCGATGATGAGGTGGTCAGTGGCCGCACCATGCGCAGCGCATTGGACCGTCTGCGGCGGGCCAACGTAAAATCCATTACTATCGCAATTACTTACGCCCTTTGCCGGGAGGATGTGCTGATTCAGCTGGCCGCGGAACCATCCGTCCGATCGCTGATCGTCAGCGACCTCATCGCGCGACCCGAACGGCCCGATGGAACGGTCTCGCTGGCTCTACCGCTTTTAAAGCAATTTCTTAGACTAACAAACTCCGATGAATAGCGCGCACGGCGAACCCCGGCCGCCAGATTTTCCGATCGTCTTCCATGGCCGCAGCGGTTCCGGTAAAGTAATTTTAGCGTCGGAAGGCAGCTCCAGGACGGCCACTGCGTCCGGTCGAGCCGCTCGCAAATGACTCGCCAGAAGGTCCAAATAGCGAATTGGCTCCCGCCGAAGCAGCTCATAGGGCGGATCGCAGAAGAGCAGACCGGGATCATCGGACGGGGATAGAGAAAAAGCGTCGCCGCAGCGGATAGGGAAAAATTTTTGATCACTGCGGGCGGCACAGCAGACGGCGGCGAGATTTCTTCGGATGGCATCACAGCACTCCCGGTCCCGTTCTACGAAAACGCCGGAACGGGCTCCACGACTCAGCGCCTCCAGGCCGTAGCTGCCCACGCCGGCAAAAAAATCGACGAAATGGGTAGCCCGACAGTCCTTCCCGGCCGCAGCGAGCGCTGAAAAGATAGCCAGCCGGAGGGCGTCCGTCGCGGGTCTAAGGGCGGATTTTTGCGGGCAGGCTAAGAGGATGCCGCGGGCAGCCCCGCCCGTGATGCGCATCACTCTGCCTCCAGCAGAGCCAGCCGCTCACGAAGCGCTTCCACGGAAAAGCCGCGGTCTATGAGCAGCTCCGCCCCGTTCCGGCTTTCGCCAAAATCATGTACGGCAACCACATGATCAAAGTCTACGTAGCGAAGCCAGGATTCCGGCCCGGCCGCCTCCACGGCCAATCGGCGCCGACAGGAGGAAGGGAGGATCTCCTCCCGGTAGTCGGCCGGTTGGCGGGCAAAGGCCTCCAGGCAGGGCATGGAAACCACCCGACAATGGGGAAATGGCTCCGCGGCGGCTAGGGCCAACTGCACCTCGCCGCCGCTCGCCAGCAGGAGGGAGCGGAGAGGTTGCCGTTCCGGCCGAAGAACGTAGCCGCCCCGCCTGACGCCGGCGCGCCGGGCTCCGACGGACAGGTGGCCTAGGTCCGGCAAATTTTGGCGGGAGAAAATGAGGGCTGTCGGCCGCTGCGTGCTGTCCACGGCCAGGGCAAAGGCTCCCACACACTCTTCGCCGTCGGCGGGCCGGACCACGTCCAAATTAGGAATGCTCCGCAGGGCCGGCAGCGTTTCTACCGGCTGGTGCGTGGGGCCATCCTCTCCCACCGCAATGGAATCGTGGGTAAAGATGTATAGGACTGGCAGGTGTGCCATGGCGCTAACCCGTATGGCGGGCCGCAGATAATCGGAAAAAACCAAAAAAGTAGAGGCGACCGGTCGAAAGATGCCGTCGTAGGCGAGCCCGCTAGCGATGGCCCCCATGGCGTGCTCTCGCGTGCCGCACTGGATGTTGCGGGCAGCGGTGCAGTAGGCTGAGAAGGTAGGCGAACCGCCGACGGCCGTGCCCGTCGAAGTGAACAGATCCGCGCTTAGACTCACAAAAGTGGGCAAATTACGGGCAACTTCTTGCAATATGGCCGATCCGCTTTTTCTCGTGGCCAGCGGGGTGGAGCCGAAGGGGGGAAAATTTTTTTCCAAAAAATCGCCGCTAAAAGATTTATTGCAGAGCAGTTCCAGCAGGTCCGGCTGCCGCTCGAGAAGGAAAGAAAAGCGCTCCTGCCATCGAATTCTCGTGCGACGCCGTTCCGCGGCAAGGTCGATGAAGAACTCACGCACATTCTGTGGTACGACAAATGGCTCTCCGTCAGGAAGTAATTCCTTCCGCGCCGCTCGCAATTCTTCCCCGCTCAGGGGCAATCCATGGGTCCGGTGGCTGCCGGCTATGGATGGAACTCCTTGCCCTGCAACGGTTCGTGCGATTATGGCCTGCGGTTTGCCATCGGGGAAGGCGCGGGCCCGATAGAGCGCCCCGTGGAGCTGATCCAAATCATGGCCATCCACCGACTGCACGTGCCAGCCGAGAGATTGCAGGACGGCCGCAGCGGACGGCCGCTGGGAATCGGCCGCTGGCCCATCCAGCATGATGCCGTTGTCGTCGTAGATAAAAATTAAATTCCCCAGTTCCCAGAGACCGGCCAGTGAAAGTGCCTCCAACGCAACGCCTTCCTGTAGGCAGCCATCGCCGGCGAGACAAACGGTGCGCCCCTCCAGTAGGGATACCTCATCGCCCAGATGGGCCGCTAACAGCTGCTGGGAAAGCGCCATGCCGACGGAGTTGGCCACCCCCTGTCCCAGTGGACCGCTGGTGCACTCTACCCCCAGTGGACGGGAAAATTCCGGGTGCCCCGACGCGACGCTGCCGCGGCGAAAGGAGCGCAAGTCATCTAAACCGACCGGGAAACCGGCCAAATGCAACCAGCCGTAAAGGAAAGCGCTACCGTGGCCTGCGGAAAGAACGAAACGGTCCCGGTCCAGCCAGCCGGTGTCCGTGCCATCGCAGCGGAGAAATTTTCCAAACAGTAGAGCGCCGATCTCGGCACAACCCAGGGACATACCCATGTGGCCGCTCCCCGCCGCCGCCAGCATATCCAGGACCAATGCGCGGGCCGCACGAGCACTGTCGGCGAGAACGATCCGCTCTTCCTCGCCTAGGGGAGGCGACCCGCCGTCGCAGGACACGGCGCGGGCCGTGCAATCGCCGCAGATCCCCTCGCAATCCATTGTCCCACAGCAGCTCGCCCAGGGCCATTGTCAGCACAAAAGTTTGCGACGATTCCCCCAAAAG
>JAIRMB010000066.1 GCA_031258995.1 Puniceicoccales bacterium | reverse complement strand
TGCGCATCCGGCACCTCTTCCGCCGCAACGGCTGCGAGGCCATCGGCGCCCTCAAAACCGTGCACGGCATCGGCTACCTGTGCCAGCCGGAAGAAAACCAACCGCCGGAACCGGCCGCCTAAAGACCCTAGGCGACGGTAATATCTTTGTCCAGGTAGACATCTTGGATGGCGTGGAGCAATTCGACGCCTTTTTCCATCGGCCGTTGGAAAGCTTTGCGGCCGGATATGAGGCCGGCGCCGCCGCCCCGCTTGTTGATGATGGCCGTGCGGACCGCCTCTTGAAAATCGTCGTCGCTACCCTTTGAAGCGCCGCCCGAGTTGATGAGCGCGCAGCGGCCCATGTAGCAATTGGCTACCTGGTAGCGGGTAAGGTCGATGGGGTGACTGCTGCAAAGTGTGTCGTACATGCGGCCGTCCCACTTGCCGAACTGGATGGCGCGGAATCCGCCGTCATTTTCCGGCGATTTTTGCTTGATGATATCGGCTTCTATGGTGCAGCCCAAATGATTACCCTGTCCGGTGAGGTCCGCCGCCAGGTGGTAGTCGGTGCCGTTTTTGACGAATGCGGAGTTGCGCAGGTAACACCAGAGGATGGTAGCCATGCCCAGCTCGTGGGCCCGCTGAAAGGCTTCGGCCGTTTCCTGTAGCTGCCGCATGGACTCTTCCGAGCCGAAGTAGATCGTCGCGCCGACCGCCGCGGCTCCCATGTCCCAGGCCTGCTCCACCTGGCCGAAATATACTTGGTCATGCCGATTGGGATACGTGAGCAGTTCGTTGTGGTTCAACTTCACGATGAAAGGGATTCGGTGACAGTACTTTCGCGCCACGGCGCCCAGCACGCCCAGCGTCGAGGCCACGCCGTTGCAGCCGCCTTCGATGGCCAGCCGGACGATGTTCTCCGGGTCGAAGTAGGCCGGATTTGCCGCAAAGCTGGCCCCAGCCGTATGCTCGATGCCCTGGTCCACGGGCAGAATGGATAGGTAGCCGGTACCGGCCAGCCGTCCACTGCCGAAGATGCGGGCCAGGCTATTCAGCGCCTGCGGCGGCCGGTCGGACTGCTCCCAGACGTCCGCCACAAAATTCGAATTCGGTAGGTGCAGTAGTTCTTTGCATATCGTGGTGCATTTGTGTCGGAGGAGGCCGTCGCCGTCCGCGGCAAGAAATCGTTCGATGTGCTTGTTTCTCATCCTGCCGGCATTCTGCTCCCCCAGAGGTGGGCACTGCAACGCTTTTCCGAAAAAGGGCTGGAAATTTTGTCCCCGCCCGGCGGAAGTATCTTGTGCCGCAAGGTAAAAAATCCCTATTGGACCCATGGCGGGTCCCGTCATAGGAGCGCGAACGGTCAGTTTTGCCATGGACCATCGGGGTGTCTGCCTCAGACCTGCCTTGATGGACTTTCTCCGTCGGAAGGGTCTGGGCTACGTCGATCGCGGGACGGGGAAGGAGGAGCCGGTGGATTACCCGATCTACGCCCGCCTCGTCGTCCATGACATTTTGGAAAAAAATGCGGACTTCGGCGTTCTGATCTGCGCCACTGGGATTGGCATGGCAATGGCGGCCAACCGTTTTTGCGGCATTCGAGCTGTCACGGCGATCAACGACGAAATGGCGGAATTTTCCCGTCGACACGGCCACGCCAACGTGCTCTGTCTCGGATCGCAATGGGTGAGCGCCAAGGCAGCGGCCGCTATTTTGGAAGTGTTCCTTTCGACCCCCTTTGAAGGAGGGCGCCACGCCCGCCGCATTAAACTTTTAGATGAGGGCCATTAGCCATGAAACAGCTGCAAAAGGTTGATCCTGAGGTTTTTGTCGCCGTTTGCGGCGAGCGGAAGCGGCAGGAAGAACATCTAGAATTAATTGCCTCGGAAAATTTTGCATCGGAAGCGGTCCTGGAGGCGGCGGGATCGGTCCTTACCAACAAGTACGCGGAAGGCTATCCCGGCCACCGCTACTACGGCGGCTGCGAATTTGTCGATGAAGTGGAACAACTTGCCCGGGACAGAGCCCTGCAACTTTTTAAGGCCGAACATGCGAACGTGCAGCCGCATTCGGGCACGCAGGCAAACTTGGCCGTCTACGGAGCAGTCCTCCGACCCGGCGACAAAATTCTGACCATGTCCCTCGTCGAGGGCGGGCACCTGACCCACGGCCATTCGAAAAACGCCAGCGGCATGCTCTATGCAGTTACCCACTATGGCACGGACCCGGCCAGCGGATTTATCGACTACGCTGCTCTGGAGCAACTTGCGCAACGAGAACGGCCCAGGCTGGTTACCGTAGGCGCCTCTGCCCATCCTCGGACCATTGATTTTGAACGGGTTGCCCACATTGCCCACCGGAATGGCGCCCTCGTTCTGGCCGACATCGCCCACATTGCTGGGCTTGTGGCCACGGGACTGCATCCATCGCCCGTGCCCTATTGCGACTTCGTGACATCAACGACCCACAAAACTCTGCGGGGGCCGCGCGGAGGTATTATCCTCTGCAAGAAAGAATTCGCCAAAGCAGTGGACGGATCCGTTTTCCCGGGCAATCAGGGCGGTCCGCTTATGCATATCATTGCTGCTAAGGCCGTTTGTTTCCACGAGGCCCTTCAGCCCTCCTTCCGTACCTACCAGGAATTGGTCCTGCGCAATGCCCACGCCTTAGCGAATTCTCTCCGCCGAAACGGTTTTCATCTGGTTAGCGGCGGGACGGATAACCATCTCGTTCTCATTGACTTACGGAAAAATCTTCCGGAAATGGACGGCCTGCGGGCCCAGCGGCTGCTCGAAAGCGCCCATATTTCCACCAACCGCAACACCGTGCCCGGAGAAACGCGCAGCTCCTTCGCTACGAGTGGTCTCCGCCTTGGGACGCCGGCGCTGAGTAGCCGTGCCATGGGAGAGAAAGAGATGGAACGGATCGGTGACTGGATCGGAGAGATCTTGACGGCGCCCATTCCCGAAGGTAATATTTCCGCCGTGAGAGACGGCGTGTTGGCCCTCTGCCGCCGCTTTCCTCTCCCGTATCCCTGCTATGAAATTTAAGCGGCGAGCTTTCACACTCATTGAAGTTTTAGCGGTCATTGCCATCATAGGAATCCTGTCCGCCCTCCTGACCCCTGCCGTCGGCAGCGCTCTCGGTCGTGCCCGTAAGATGCGCGCCGCAAACAATTTACGTCAAATTGCGCTCGCTTACGGGGCCTATGTCAATGGGGGCGGGTCTCTGCGGGAGCTGAACCGCTGCGGGACGCTGGCGGAATGGGCGGCTCGCCTGGCGGTTCACACGGGCGTAAATGACGCAAGTCTCTATGTTATTCCAGAAGACTATCTGGTCACTTCTTCGACGGCACCTGCACCGCGGCAAGTTCTGGCCCGGGACGGCTCTTCTCCCAGTGACGAATTTCGCGACTACCCACTCAGTTTTGTGGTGATTACGGGCCTATCGGCCGACGACGATCCGGCCATCACGCCCTTCGCCTACAGCCGCGGGCTGGACCCCACCACGGGCCGCTGGCGGGCGGCGGACGGAAGCGATGGGGGGGTCTACGGCAATTCCGGCGGCTTTGTCGTCTTCCTGGACGGCCACGTGAATTTTTACAACTCTCTGGATGGCAACGGCGGCGAGCTTATTGGCTACGGCACCGGACAGTCCACGGCCCGCATTCGCGACGCCGTTCGAAAAGGAACGAAGGCGATCGGCCGGTCGGGAGTGCTCTGGTCAAATGATTAGTAGTGGCCCGTGGGGATCCACCGTAGGACGTACCTCGCGGATGAGTGCCCCCTCGCCCAATAGCTCCCGCAGGTAGGCTTGGACCGGGCTGCTGTCGGCATCTTCCTCCATGGGAATGTAGCAGGCGCTACCCGTCCCGGTCAGGTAGCTATTTAGGTGAAAATAGTCGGGCAGATCCCGAAAAATCCTTTGCAGCTCCAAAAATTTTTCGCCGATGATGTCTTGAAACAGGTTACGGTAGGAGGTAGACTGGCGGCAGCTACGCAGATCGGATAGCAGGGACTGCAGGGCGCCGTCGGAAACTTGCTCCGAAACGAACTTTCGCATGCCCGTTTTGTCCAAAGTTTCGTAGGCCCAATTCGTTGAAACCCCAAACATGGGCTTGAAAAGCAAGAATTTCATGTGAAGCAGGCCATGCAGCGCTCCCCCGTCCGGCGGATCGATCCGTTCGCCGCTGCCGCGGACGATGCAGGGGGATGGCCCCAGAAATAGCGGGCAGTCCCGCCCTATCTGCGCAGCCAGTCCCGTCAAACTCGGCCCGTCGAAGGGCTGACCCAGCATCCGATTGAGGGTTAAAATGAGCTGGGCTCCATCGCTACTTCCGCCGCCAAGTCCCGACTGGATTGGTATGTTCTTCTCCAGTCGCATTTCCAGCCGCTGCGGGAAGGAGTAATTGCGACGAAAAAGAGCAAGGGCGCGGCGAAGGCTATTGCGATCGTCCGTTGGAATTTCCCCCACGTCGCAGCTAAGAAAATCTTCCTCAGCACCGTCTTCCGCAAACTTGACCCACAGGCGGTCTCCGAAATCGATGCGGACTGCCAGCGAGGTCAGCCGATGGAACCGGTTTTCGTCGATGCCGTTAACGTCCAGGAGCAAATTTAACTTTGCCGGACAGAAGACACTGCGAAACTCGTCCACGGCCTAGACTTTCTCTTCCAGCAGGCAAACGCAGAGCACCTCCACCGCCTCGCCGCCGCCGACAGGGCCGAGCCCTTCCGCAGTAGTTGCTTTTAGTCCTATGGCAGAGCCATCCAGATCCAACAGCGGTGCCAAGCGGTCGCGGATCATGGGAAAAAAATGACTCACCGGCGGCGTTTCCAGCTGAACAACAAGATCCACATTCGCAAGTCGAAAACCCCTGCCGTAAACTATTTCCACCACCTCCCGCAGCATTTCGCAGGAATCACGGCCGCGGTTTTTTTCATCACTGCAGGGGAACAAGACGCCAACGTTTGGTAAAGCGGCCGCACCCAAAAGGGCATCCATCAACGCATGCACAAGGCAATCGCCATCCGAATGGGCAACGCAACCGCGCTCCTCCGAGACGCATACGCCACCCAGCAGCAATCGCCGGCCCAGGACCACCCGATGCACGTCCCTCCCCAGTCCGACGCGCACGGCCCACCTCAGAGTGACAGAACCGCCTTAGACCGCCCGGCTGAGTTCCGCTCCGGGACGAAATTTCACCACCAGCTTACCCGGGATACGGATGCGGGCCTTCGTGCGCGGATTCACCCCGGTTCGGGGGGCACGTGTCGCCACGGAAAATGTGCCAAACCCTACCAACTGAACAGATTCCTTTCTGCCTACGGCGTCCCGGATTGTCGAAAGGGCGGCGTTCAGCACCCGCTCCACCACAGCCTTGGAAGTGTCATCGGCTAAAACTTTGTGCGTCTCTGCGATTAAATCAGACTTATTCATCACGTGCCTCTCCTTTTCCTTGGTTCCCAGGACCCGCCATCCCTGACCAGTAGCCGTGGCGCAGTCAACGGGAAAGTGCCGTTTTTGGCAAAGAAGCGAAAAATTTTACGGCGCGGCAGCGGTCGGCTCTTTCCGCAGACGTCCTTGCCCCATGCAAAAATTTTTGACAAAACGCGCAAATGTTTGCACGATGGACCTGTGATCGCCATTCAGCCTACTAATCTATCAGCCAAACTTGCCCCTTTGTCCGCCACCGGTGACCAGCTTTTGCGCGCTGCGGAGATTCCCGCATCGGAAATTTTGCCATTGGGGAAGGCCCGATCGCTAAGGGTGCGAACTGTCCCTAGCCCGTTGAGAAAAAATATCGGGTCCCCAACCTGTCCCTTTGACGAAAAAAACACTTCCTCGCCGGAGTTTTTGGAAAAACTGCGGGCTGCATTTCGGTCGGGGGAGCCGCTGCCACCAGCCAAAAGTCACTCGCGCGTGCTCATCATCTACCCGGCCGGTTGGGTGAGTGAGGGCGAGGAGACGCAGCGCATGAAAGAATGCTATGCGGAACGGGGATGCGAGTGCTGCATCGGACATAGAAGCGACGAAACCGTTACCAAAATTGTTAACCCAAACTATGTGCTATCTTTGGACCCATCCATTCCTCCGCTGAAGGGCTTCCATTGTGCGACAAAGTGGCATCGGGACGGCTGTTCTGCCCAAAATGCATTGCGCTATGAAAACATTTTTCATGCCACTCCGGACGCGGAAAAGTTGATTCTGCTCGCCAGTGACAAGGGCAAGAAAATCCGCACCATGCGATTGTATCCAACCACGACAAAATCGGAATTCTATGACGGCGCCAAACGGCGACTATGTCTTTGCGGGGCCAATTGGGATTGGCGCCGGGGAAATCACTATGCAAACCTCTATCGCAGTTTGGACGGGACGGACTACTTCGACGCCTATGGACCTGCATGGGCGTGGCGCGGAAAAATATTCCATTCCTACAGGGGCTATCTTCCTAGTGAAACTAGCGCTTTGCGGGATGTCATGCAGAAAGACGGAGTGGCGCTCGTTCTGCACTCGGATGATCATCTTATGTGTAAGGCACCTACTCAGCGCATTTTTGCGGCGGCGGCCGCTTCCTGCGTGATCATTAGCGACAGACACCCCTTCGTGGTGGAAAATTTTGGCGATTCCGTCCTCTACGTGGACCAGAATGCCAGCACGGAAGAAATGTTCCGGCAGATCGACGGCCACATGCGGTGGATCTTAGCGCATCCGAAGGAGGCCGTCGCACTGGCCCGCCGATCCCATGCGGTTTTTATTGAAAAATTTCCGCTCGAAAAGGAGGTGGAAAGAATTGAACAATTTTTTCAAGAGAATGCGCGCACGCGCTCAACAAATGGCTAACATACGGAACAACAGCAACACCCCCGGCTGCAGACGCCTAGACGCGGCAAGTTGGCCACTGCAAGCGTCGGATTCGGTGCGGCGGCGTTAAAAGGAACCGCCGCATTCGGAATTGCCGTGACGAGCATCGCCACGAGCGTGAGAAATCTACTTCGGACATCTCGAGGGAGGTTCCGAAAACTTGCATCGAAAAGCTCAGCAGAAAAATGGCTAAACCGCACAAATGCGATAGCTGGCGGTGCTCCATGGACGTCTAGGTCCGCATGGAAGCAATTCAAACTAAAGAACCTCGGTCTTATTCTGAGCGCCACTCCAGGAGTGGTAGTAGGGGCATTCGCTAAATGCCAAGCCTCACCGGCCGCAAGACCGTCGCCATACACCGCAGTAGGCGCGGGCCCCACCGGAACAGCTCCAACCGCCAGAGGAGGCAGCATGCCGGCGGATGGCAATATGTTTACGAACTCGGTGAAGGCCACGAAAAAATCATTCGCAGCATTGGACCAAATTCTCATAAAGAACCTCATTTCGGGTGCATTGACCGCACCAGGTGCCAGATTGAAGAATGCCGGCGAGATGAAATTCTGCGCCTGCCTGTAGGCCGCTATGAGGCAAGCACTATAGGCATCCCCCGCCGCCGGAGGGGGGAACGCAAAGCCGCCGGGCACTGCCGGAAGCGCCGGGAACGGCGCGTAGGGGGGAGTGAGAACCGCAGCGCGCAAAAAATGACCTATTTCGTGGCCGAGACAAAGAAAAGCGGACTTTCCGAGCCCCGCAAAGCAGATCGGATCACAAAAACCGCTCGCTAATACTACCTCATCGGAGGAAACGTGTCGCGCGAGAAGATTATCCCACTCTAAGTTTATCATGAAGACGCCCCCTGGGCCCGGGAATAAAATCTTGGTGGCCGTACCTGGCAGGCACACGAAAGTAACCGAAGTCGGCGAACCGTTCGCGGCAGCACTATTTGCGCGACACTGCGTAACCGTCTCCCAAAGCACAAATTTTTCCGACGGAAGTCGTGCAAGGTCCAACAGGCACTGACAATAGCTATCACAGCAGGCCTGACTCATACCCGCCTGAAACACGAACGTGGCCTGGGCATGCGCAGCGGTAATCGGGAGTCCTCCCGCCGGAATGGCGATGTTATTTACAGCGATACAGAAGGCTTGCCAAAAGCCAGCAACAGGAAGAACCGGCACAGCCACAATCATCTCCTTAGCAAAACGGAATAAACCAAATTGGCCGCAGCGGCGGGCCTAGTAGAGAGCGATCTCCACGCCGTCTCCCTGTCCTAACCAGCCGTACGCCTTACCTATACCAATCAATAGCTGGAGCGCCGACGCCAGCGCATCGCCCTTCAGATTGGCCCGTACGCCATTTCCATTCTCATCCCTCACAACGGCACTCCGCAGCGCAATCAGGAGACTCTGTAAATCCCGTGCAAACCCCGCCACGACGTCTTGATCTCCCGACAGCAGACGCAGTTGGGAGACCTCCAGCCTTCCGCACAGGTCCCTCACGGTCTCATCGTTTCCGCCGCTTGCTCCCATTAGAACCTGCCCGCCGTAGGCGGCAGTCAGACCAAAGCGTTCGAACAGCGTGTCAACTTTGACAGGAAGGGGAACGGTTCGCCCATCCGACGAAATCAGACTCTGCATTCGCGCAACACCCATGCCCTTTTACTGCCCGTATCCCGCCAAAAGTCAACATACTCACAAAAAATAAACATTTGCCGTGTTAACCGCTTTTCCCGAGATCTTTAGCGATGAGTTTTTCCAACTCTTCCGGAGCCCGCTCCCCTTCGATGGCCCGGATGGCGCACTTTCCCCGCACATAGAGATCCACCTTTCCGTTTCCGCAGCCGACGCAGCCGTAGTCCGCATCCCCCATTTCGCCGGGGCCGTTCACGCAGCAGCCCATGACGGCGATACGTAGCTCCGGCCGGTCTCCCAGCCGCCTCCGGATTTTTTCCACTGTCCCGGCGACGTCGTAGGTCGTTCGGCCGCAAGTGGGGCAAGCTACTATGGCCGTAAAAAACTTTCCCCAGCGGCAGGCCTGCAGCGCCGCTCGAACGATGGTCCTTCGCTCTTCCAGGTGGGGACCGGCCGATGGGCAGACGGCTTCCAGACGATCGGCAGAAAGGAGAGCGTAGAGCGTTTCTAGCAAATAACTTTCTCCGTCGAACGGCTCTTCGGCCGACGGCAGCTCCAAAACGCCCGGACCGGAACTGTTTTCCATGACGGACACTAGGCCAAATCGTTCCGGCTGAACAGGAAATGGATGCTTTCCGCAGAAAGCTAGAAGTTTTTTCCCGAAGCGGATTTCTTCGGCCGGCGGCTCCGTCAGAGAAACCCGAATCGTATCGCCCAGGCCATCCCTCAGCAATTGGCCGATCCCTAGCGCCCCGGCAGCCCGAGCCCAAATGCCGCTTCCTGCCTCAGTCACTCCCAAGTGAAATGGGTAGTCCCACCCCAATTCGTCCATGCGTTTGCGGGCGAGCCGATTGGCGGTTACCGTTCCTTCGGCAGAGCTGGCTTTGAAGGAAAAAACGAGGTCGTGGAAGTCCACCCGGCGGGCCCAGCCAGCCATCTCTAGGGCGCTCTCCACCAGGGCAGCCGGTCCTCGGCCCCGGCGCCAGACCGTCCGGGCGGCAATAGATCCGCTGTTACCGCCGATGCGGACGGCCCGCCCCAATCGCCGGGCCTTTTGAAAAAATTTTTCCGCCGCCGCAGCTACCACATCTTGTTCCCGTCGAAAAAGATCATCCGCATATGCGTCCGGTAGGGCCCTCCGGCAAATGGCAAAGTTGCCCGGGTTAATGCGCACCTTTTCCAATACGTCCAAGGTTTCCCAGGCCAACTCTGAGCCGTAATGCAGATCTCCGACGAAAGCCAAGTTCCAGTCCGCGACCGTCTCCCGAAATTTTTGGAACAGCCGCAGATCCCGCATGGTCGGAATGGCTACACGGATCAGGGGGCAGCCCTCGGTTGCCAGCTCCTCTACCTGCCGCCGACAGCCATCCTGATCCGCCAGCGGCAGCGACAGCATGGACTGCAGAACGATGGGCCCGCCGCCGCCGATGGTCAGCCCGCCAATGGCTACGGGACGGGAGATGCGCCTCACAATGGCAGCAGGGGAAAATGAAACTGGGACAGACTGCAAAACCTTTCCATCGCCGGCGACCTACCGTTTTTATCACAAACCGCGTGTAATTTGCTATTCAGGCGGTTGGCTTTCTTCCGGCTGGCACAGGTAGCCGATGCCGTGCACGGTTTTGAGGGCGCCGATGGCCTCGCAGCCGTTGCGGCGGAAGAGGTGCCGGATGCGCACGACGTACTGGTCCAGGGAGCGG
>JAIRMB010000045.1 GCA_031258995.1 Puniceicoccales bacterium | reverse complement strand
CGGGCTCCAACGGTAAGGAACGGCACCAAAACATTTCCAATCTCCTCATGGCCCGCATCGGTAGCCTGCAGCTTCCCCAAAAGCGCTTACTCGACTAAGATCGCGAAGCAGATGGTCCGGTTGAGCGAAATGGCCTGCCCGGGTCCATTTTTTCTTGTGGCAGGTGGCTGCACTTTCTAAATGCGAAGCCCATGGCCATAGCCCCCCTATCTACCCTTGCCGCGGCCGGACTTATTGAGTGGAGCGCACTAACGGCCGATACCTTGAAGGCGGATCTACTATCCGGCCTGGCACGGGCGCGAAGCAATGTAGCGGCCATTGCGACCATTTCCGCTTCCGCCGTGTCTTTTGCGAATTGTATCGAAGCGTTGGAGCGTGCCTCGGAGCCGCTCGATAGCGTTTGGCGTCGCTTGGAGCATCTGGTTGCTCACCGTGGGGGAGGGGAGATTCGTTCCCTTCATGGGGAGATGGTTGGGCCTGTCACGGAATTTTACAGTTCCATTACGCTAGACGAGGATCTGTGGGAGCGAATTCGGGCGGTGCGAGATTCCCAAGAGGCAAAGTCCCTGGTCGGAGTCCCCAAGAGGCTCCTGGAGGAGACGGTACGAGATTTTCAGGACGGCGGAGCGGAATTGGCGCCGAAGGAAAAGGCGAGACTTCTAAAAATTCGTAAGCAATTAGCACAGAAGACTCAAATCTACATGGAACACCTGCAGGATGCCATGGACGGCTGGGAACTCTATGTGGAAAATGAGGCCGAGTTGGAAGGGTTTCCCGAATCCATTCTGCCGATTTTGCGGGCCGATGCGGTGCGAAAGGGTCGACCGGATGCCTATCGGCTCACCCTACAGGAGCCCGTCTATGGCCCGGCCCTGCGCTACCTGCGGTCCGAATCCCTTCGCAAAACTCTTTGGCGCGCAAGAGATTCCCTTTGCAGCGGTGGTAAAAACGATACGAGCCCGCTCGTCGAAGAAATTCTCGCATTGCGAAAGAAAGAGGCAAAACTCCTGGGTTTTGCGAATTTTGCCGACTACGTCCTGTCGCGCCGCATGGCCGGCTCCGGTACCCGCGCGCTGCAATTCACGGAGGACATGCACGGTCGAATTCGAGATCCATTTCTTAGAGAATTTGCACAACTTCAAACCTTTAAGAAGGAAGAGGCGGGGGGCGGTCCTTTGGAGCCCTGGGACGTCTCCTACTACGCCGAAAACCAATGCCGTGCGTTGTACAACTTCGATGACGAGGAGCTGCGACCATATCTGCGATTGGAAGATGTACTTAGAGGCCTTTTTAACCTGGTAGGGCAACTCTATGGCCTGCGCGTTGTGGAGCGGCCCACCCGTGCGGGTCCGCCTACGGATAGGGAAAGCGCCGTGTCCGTCTGGCATCGGGATGTGCGCTACTTCGATGTGCAGGAAAACGATGGCACGCCAGTGGGCGGCTTTTACGCGGATCTATTTCCCCGAGAAGGAAAGCGGCCAGGCGCCTGGGAAAACGAGCTAATTTCGGGCCATCGGGGCGTGGATGGGCTTTGGGTGCGGCCGCTCGGTACCATCTCTGCGAATTTAACGCCTCCCACCGATTCCCGGCCCTCTCGTCTTACGCATCGGGAAATGGAGACAGTTTTTCACGAATTCGGCCACCTACTCCATAATTTGCTGGGCCGTGTGGACTATGCTTCCCTAAATGGGACCAATGTGGCCTGGGATTTTGTTGAATTGCCTTCGCAGCTCATGGAAAATTGGACCTGGGAATATGAGTGCCTTCGCACCTTTGCACGGAATCGAGATGACGGGGACCGCGCTCTTCCCGAAGAACTATTTCGCCGCCTACGGGCTACGCGCAATTACCTAATCGCCATGGGCACCATGCGGCAGCTTTCTCTGCAAAAAATGGACTTAGATTTGCATATTTCCTATGACGGCACGGATCTTGATCACTTTATCGATCGGTCCATTGCCGATTACATCCCCGACTACCCTACAAAGCCGCGTCCCATTGTCCGTCATTTTCTTCACCTTTTCAGCGATCCGGTCGGCTATGGGGCTGCCTACTATTCCTATAAATGGGCTGAAGTCCTTGATGCGGACGCATTTGAGTGCTTTTTGGATGACGGTCTCTTCGGCGGTGAGGTGGCAAAAAAGTTTCGCAAGGAAATTTTAGAACGGGGCGGAAGCGAGCCGGCGAAGCAACTCTATCGAAATTTCCGTGGCCGCGACGCCGATCCAAATGCCCTGCTTCGTCGAGATGGGCTACTCACCGTCGACGGGGGCTGATATCTCTTGTCCCCTGCCTGTCCAACACATTCTGGCGTACGCGCAGAATCGTCGGATGGACATATTTTCGGCGCCTTAGTCGTTATTTTTAACGCGAATCGCAAAATTCGCCCGCAGATTTCCCAACTCAAGTTGATGGCAACTTCCGATTACCAGCACCTACGAGCGATCGGTTTCGTAGCAGCTTCCGCCCTCCTGGAGAGTCAGATGTCACGTTCCTCTTCGAGGGGTGACCAAGTTGGATGCCGCGACGGCTGGATCTGTTTGCTAAAATAGCATAGCAGTGACTCTTATCACCCAAAACGGTTTTCAAAAGTCTTCCGGAACCTCCTCTGCGCAGGTTTTTAGATATTTAATTTTTTTTTCAATCCTCTTCGTGCGGCTCTGCGTGCGGATAACGACACAAAATACCCAATTGGTGCATAAACAATTTATAAATGAAATGTTGACAGTTGCGGCCAAATTCCTATTAGGCCCCTCGCTATGAACATTATAGATTCTAACATAAATGCCGTAATGCGAACAGTAAATGATGGTCAACCGGAGAAGTCAAATGAAGTCACTTCTTTGCCGGTCGTCCTAGTAGTTGCCGCAGCCGTATGCACTGCAATAGCCGTTGTAGTTGGGGTATTGCTATCCGTGGGCATCCTAGCCTTTTCGGTGGCGATCCCTGTCATCGCTGTGCTGGCGCTAGTTGCAACATCCTCAGGAGTAGTTGCTGGATCACTTGCCGGTGGTAAAGAGAAAAGCGAAGAGCCGGAAGCGGCCGTCAGCGCGGAAGCGAAAGAGCCCGTAAAGTTGGCGGAAACGAAAGAACCTGCAAAGTCGGCAGAAATAAAATTACCGACACCAAAGAAGGAGGTCGATCGGAAGGTCCATAAACATCGTCACCACACGACTAAAAAAATCTCTTCGGAAGCGGACGGTGTAGCTGTTCCGCAGCGCATTGGAAAGCTATCCTCACAGCAAAAGAATGCCATTGAGTCGCTCGCCTATACCGGTAGAATTGGCAATGACCATTACTTCTTCGGTACGGACGGAATGGTGCTGCAAGTGCCAAACCTGGAAAGCCTTAAGAAGCTGCCTAATCTCAAAAACATTAGTGTGCCAACCGGAAACGATGTGGCCGTTCTAGGTGAGCGGTTGGCCGACCTAAAAAGAGGTTTGCCGGCCATTTCTGTTACCGTAACCGCCTAACTGGGCAAAATTAGCGGTAGGGGCGTTAGCGGGCGTCCCTACCGCTGGCCCTTTTAAGGGTCCGCGGTTGGCCTTTTACCGCACGATTCGGAAGCGACAGTAAAAAACAGAATTTTTTGTCCACCGGACGCTTGACTCTGTCCGTGTGGCTGGCAGAAGTGGTCCGTTTGCGAGTGTAGCTCAGTTGGTAGAGCGCCACCTTGCCAAGGTGGATGCCGAGGGTTCGAGTCCCTTCGCTCGCACCGCTTCGCTTTCGCGGCTAGTGGTGCGATTTCGATGTCGGCTGGCGATGGAAGATTTTTCCAAGATGCCGTTGCCGCTGATTGAACGTCTCCGCGAATGCCGCACAGGGCGGCAAAAGAGTCGCGCTAATCACCTGAAAGTCCGCGAATCGCGGCTATCTCGTGCCCGGTGGTCGGTAGGCCTAGGAAAATTAAAAGCTGAATGCCATCGCAGCGGAAAGCCAAGCCAAGCCTCTGTTCTTGTTTTTCAAGTCAAGGCCAATGCTGCCTTCCGAGGCTTCCGCGCCGATGTAACCGTTCGCCCAGGAGTCTTTCGGTGCGCTGTTCCCGTCGTAGTGACCTGACAGGCGAAATGTGAGATTTGGGCTGTGGCGATAGCAGAGAGATAACTCTCCGCCATAGTAGGTATAATGTTTACGCATGCCGTAGCCGAGCTCCGGGAATTCGAAAAAATCGTCTATGCAAAATGGCTTTTGGGTGGAATCAAAGCCCACGTGCAGACCGCCTTCCACTATCGCGCGGTCCAGGCCGAGATGGCCCAGGTCGTAGGCGTAGGTGCCGCTGGCGCAAACGTCCAATTCCCTTAGATTTATGTCATAGGACACATAAACTCGTGGAGAAAAAATGACGTCCATAGCCAAGCCGGCATAGACCTCATTACTAAATTTCTCACACTTATTGCCGAATGAAATCTCCAGAAATTGTGACACAGTTTTTAAGTTCGAGTAATAATGTGCCGCGTAGCCGACGTCCGCACAGAATGACCCTAAAAATTCACAGTAGAGACCTATTCCGGGCGCGACTTGGTTAAGAGAGCCAGTTTCCGCGCGAATTCGGTCTGTGCTATCTCTTTCGAGATAGAAAAATACTGCGTCATCTTCGAACATGTTAATCGAAGTGAGTCCGCCGTAAACGGCACAGCTTGGTAGTGACAACTCTGCCTCTATGTGCATCCTCCCGCTGGTTCCGCCTTCTTTGCGTCCATGGCGGATGTAGGCGCCGTTCAGAGCCATCTCACCGTCATAGGTGCAGCTCGGATCAGCAAATGCACTGCCGCAAAACAGGCAAGCAGCAGAAAGTAGGCAGCAGACTTTTGTTTTCATAAATTTCACTCCTCTAGGGGGCGGCGGCACCACCCGGCCGTTTTCCTAGGGCTGTAAGAATGTCTGACAAGGGAAATTGTAAAAAAGTTAGGCTGCGGCCGCTTCCGCCAGTAATAGAGCCCCACGCAAGCGGACTCGGCGCGGGGCACATTCCCGTCAGTCCGCCTTCGGCACGTCCGGATTCTTTTCTGGCTCTTCAAATTCCATGTTTGTTTTAGGCAATGGAATTCTGTCCTTTCCATCGTCTTCCATCGCCATGGATGCTACCCATGCGGGGAAAGCGTTGCCCTCGACGGTAGAACGGTGAGGTTGTTGCCCGTGTAGAGGCAAGGCACAGAGGAACAAGCTGCCAGCTAGCAGTAGAGAATTTAATTTTTTACTCATGGGTTTCTTCCTTTTTTACCGCAAAACGGTCCACTGCCAGTTACCCCGACGCAGCTGCCTTGCAATCGAAAAAAGAAAAAAACGTAAAATTCTCGCGGCTTTTCACCGCCTGAGCCGTTCCACGTCAATGGGTGTGCGGATTGCCGGGAAGCTTTCGGTTTGACATTCGTCGAATCGCATAGCACATCGAACCCCACCTTCTGGGGGATGTCGAGTCCTTTGGCACGCATTCTTCTCCTGACACTTCAGCGAAGGGGACGGCGAATTCTCTGCGATGGAGCGTCTTGTAGGTCGCTCCCGTTGCAGGGGAGGGATGTCCTTGCATGTACATAAAACAGGCACGAAATGCAAAACAGAGGAACGCTCCACCCGGAAGTCTTTGCACAGCTGCCGAGGTCGAGATCGGCCTACTTCAGCTGAGCCGCTGCTTTAAGCTCTGAGCTCGTCGAACGTGAACTAAGAACGGCAGACATAACCGCATAGAAACTTGCTCTATCGCCAGCCTTCAGCACAAAGCAGACTAAGTAAAACTGCGCCCGTATGGAGGCGAAAAAGAAGCCAAAAAATATCAATTGTAAAACGCAAATAAACTTTACGGCGAACAAACTTCCCTGTTTCGGATCTTCGGTACGTATGAGCGCCTTGGTGAAAAGAGAGAGCCTTTTGGCGCCGCCGTCTCCGTCCGCCACCCGGGGAAAGAACGCACAATCCAGATCCAAGGCGGCCGCCATTCGGGTCATGCGCAGCATGTCTACACTTACGGATGGAGAGGACTCCGCGTTTTCCTCCCTTGCCATTCGTAGAAACGCAGCAAGCAACCGAGAGCCGTCCTTGCTCTGCGCCTTCTCAATCAGATCAAAAAGAATTTTGTACATGTGTAGCCCGCCACGGCCTTCTTCTTCGGACGGCCACCATTGCCGATTGGCTTGGGCCAAAATAGGTCTACGCGGTGCCATTGCACAGTAAAAGGGCGCAGCGCAGCGCTCGCCGCCGTTAAGGATGTGTCGGAGCTTGGTTGTTCGATCGGCATCATTATCATTGTCCTTCGGTAGCCTGTCCTCCATTTTCGAGAGTAGAGCTTTCGCGTCCCTCGAAGTTATGTCGTCCACAAAGGATGCCATCGTCTGATTCAGTCCGTAGGGATCTTCTTCTGGATCTAAAACCTCTCTTTTAGTCGCAGGATCCGGGTCAGGCAATAGTTTGGCCGCGCTGCAGGCAATGCGATGAGCGACGACAAAAAGCTGCTCCCCGTCCAATGGCGCCCGTTCCTCTTGAAAAAAAAGATGCTGCAAAATCGCTTCCAGGGGCCCCTCGGTCAGATCAGAGCCGGTGACGACCAATTTTCCCGCATCACGTAGTTTTACAATGACATCTTTATCGAGAGCGGCGAGCACGTCGTGAGTTGTCTGTGAAAGAGAAAACATTCCGCCCACACGCGCACATTCCTCGCCGGCGATATGGTTCAAAACCTTAACCAGCTGATCGGCATCCAGAGAGCTCCTGAGGGTAGGGCGGAAAAAAGCCCACTGCAGGACAGCGATGCGTATGTCGGAATCTAGGGGCGGTTGTGTTGAGCGGGCGGTTAAGTAAGGCATCAATTTGTGAAAATCTTCATCCGTAAGATGTTGCAAAACACTACGAAGATTGACTTGCCTATGATCCAGGCCGACCCCATCCCTTAGCGCAACATCGCTCTCCAGGGCCTTAATTTGGTTCAGCGTAAATACGAGCTGCGGAGCCGTAAGAGCGTCGTGTAAAGCCTTCCCCTCCGCGGGAGGAAGATAAGCTTTCGCGAAAAAGGCAGCATAGTAAAACAGATTACGTGCCCTATGGTCTGCCACATAGGTATCTGGCAGATCCGCTAGACCCACTTCCGGCTCCTCTATGGAGATGGTGGGCACCAAACTCGGGTCAAGACCTGCAATGCAATTCGCTATCAGCCCATCCGCTGCGTCGATCTGCGCCAAAGAAACAAACTGCCAAAAATCCCCTGGAACGTACCTGTTGAAGAGCTGACAAATCGGACTCCGTGGGTTGAGCCCGCGGACTACGTCGTGAAATCGGGGGGAAATACGTGCCAGCGGCTGCCCCCTCAAGCCCGTACCGACAACGTCGAGAAGATCCGACAAGCCTACGTTAGATCCGACAGAACAAAGAATGGAACGGCGGATGCTGTCTTTTTCGCTCTCTGTGAGCAAATGTTTACCTCCATCGCGGCGCGCCGCGTCCTCCTCAGAAAAGTCCCGCTCAAAAATGACGGCGAGCTGATCGGCCGTCATTGCGTTAAGTTGATCGGCCGTTCCATATTGCAGCACGCCTCGCAAAAGGCGAACGCCGGTCCAGTTGAGCGAGCCGTCTGCCTTTTTTATAGCTATGTCTGCGATAGTGGCCACTGGAATCGTCCCATAGAGCTCCCGCACCTCTTTACAATCCCACCGCTCACATTCCTCTAGGGAGCTGTAGCCGCTTAGGACGGGCTTACAGAAAAAAGCATCGTCTAGGCTAGAAAGCTGCTTTCCGTTAGCCGTGGAAAAGATTTTTTTCAGTACGGTGGAAAACTGAGTTTCGGAGAAACCCACATCGAAGGTTCCCTTTCCTAGGCCTTCGAAGAAGAAAATAGGTGTCTGGGCAGCAGCAAAATCGGCCGGGGGGTTTTCTATGATCGAATTTCGGAAGCGCGTGGCCGCAGCCGGATCCCCGATCGCCTCTATGAGGCGCGCCATCGCCACCGGATTCCAAAGCACACAGTCACTTATCCGTTTCTTTCTATTCGCTTCTCGTGAAGCCGTGGTCGCGGCATCCTCTCTCTGCTTATGTACAGCTTTTTGCAGATATAGGCGGAAAAACCGAGAGAGAACCGACTCCCACTCAGTCGTATTGACGATGGGCCGCCCTACGGTAACTTCCGATTGATATGATACCCCTGCCCTAACGGGAGCTTCTTTAAGAAAAACCTTCTCGGCAGATTCTATTGCGTGCAGCGGGATGGATTTCACCGCACTTTCTGACCCGGCGATCAGTACGCTCTCGAGGACGTACGCGAGAAGTTTTTCATCTCCCCGAGCCTTCTCCCAGAAATCGGCAGTAGGCTCGGACAGCGCGCGGAGGAAAATTGAAACCTCCCTACCCTGTTGGCACATTTCGCTCATCGCCCTATATCGAAGATCTGTCATTTTAGCGAAAGTAGTGATTGGCATATTCTCCATTATGCTGTTGTAAACTTTCATTATTTTTTCCCCGTCTGTGGTGTGTCTAGTTCGCAAAAGCGACCACAGAGAAAACAATGATGCGGACGGAGAGGTCCAATCCTTGATAAAGCCAATAAATTTTGGTTCGACGGCTTTCGGGTCGCCGTTTATTCTGTTGAGCATCATCTGTAGTGCCTTACTGCTTTGCCCCGCATCCCTCGTACAAAGATTGGTGAAATCCGTTAGTAAAGTACAATGGTCGGTGACGTTCTTAACGGTTCCCTCGTCAAAAAGAGAGAAACGCCGACCGCATCCATTCAACGTACTCTCCTTGAGATCGCCTAGGTAGGCATCGAAAAGTAACGCAATATTTGCCTCCTTTTTTGACTTATCAATAGTAGACGATACTCCCATCTCTCTTGCCTCCTGTGTTTACGGAAAAAGCTAGGTGGGCCTTTTCTCAATGTCAAGATTTTTTTTCGGCGAACTGTCACTATCCACTGGCCCGAATTCGGGCTCTGTATTTCTTTTTGCGCTAGGCGGACAAATTTTCCTTGCCCCGCTAAAAAATTTTTAAAAGCCTTATTAGCAAGCGAGGAAGTAGATTGTGTCCGGACACAGCAAATGGGCAACGACAAAGCGGCACAAGGCGGCCGTAGATGCAAAGCGGGGGAAGGCGTTTAGCGTCATTAGCAAAGAACTCGCCATCGCAGCTCGAGAGGGAGGCGGTGATCCGGACTTCAATCCTCGCCTGCGGACTTGTATTGCGAAAGCGAAGACAGCCAATATGCCAGCTGAAAATGTTACAAAAGCCATCAAAAAGGGCACCGGCGATATGCCGGGCACTTCCATAGAAGAAGTCACCTTCGAGGGCTATGGCCCCGGCGGCATCGGCATTGTCGTGGAAGCAACCACCGACAATCGCAATCGGACGGTTTCGGAGGTCCGCAGCACGTTTTCTAAGCACGGCGGCAACATGGCCAGCGCTGGCGCATTGGCCTTCAATTTCCAGCGCAAGGGACAATTCATCATCGCCAAGAAAGACGTTGGCGAGGAATGGCTCATGGAGGTGGCCTTGGAAAACGGCGCCGAAGATATCCAAGATGAAGATGATGGTTTCGAAGTG
>JAIRMB010000043.1 GCA_031258995.1 Puniceicoccales bacterium | reverse complement strand
AAAATAAAAGACAGATGCGGCAAGCTCGCCGATGTCAGCCCAATCTGTTGCCGTTTCGGCTGGAGGTTCTAGCCTTCCCGGCTCCTCAGTCGACGGCTTTGTTGGAGCATCAAAAGAATCAAAATCTGAATCAGCTGAGCCGTCCCCTTCCCGCGGCAACTCACTAAAAAATTGTTCTATTTCCGGGAAAATTATTGAAGAAGCCTCTTCACTCCAAAGGACTCTTCCATTTAGTTGCCGGAAAATTTCTTCTTTCTTTCGCTCCCATGCTTCGGCATTTTTGGGCGGAATTTGCAAATCGTACAATGCTTGATAGTTACGCATTCTTATCGCAACGCACTTATTGTATTGAGTAAATAAATGGACGGCATATTCAGAATCAATTTTCCCACGTATAGAATCATATATAGAATTATATATTAGAAAGCAATCACTTGCCAACTTCATATCGATCGGTCTTATTCTTTTTGTCTTATCCGGCTCGTCTGTTACGGTTATAAGAGTTAATTCCCCGCCGTTGCGTACAATGTGTTCGATTTTTTCTTGAAAATTTGGCAGCCACAATTTCAACGTATCTGGAAAAGTGAATAGGTGGTAATCTATGCCGATAACATTCGAAGGTCGCACCGCTAAGGTTTCCGTCGTCCCAAAAACAACGCAATCTTGACTGTGAATGAAATTTAACAAAATTTGCCAATCATGAGCTAGGGCGATGGGGCCATCAGGTGTGCGTTGATCAGCCGCGGCCGCAGGATCGTCGCTTCCATGTTGTGACCCGCTATTTTGTAGTTGCGAAATTTTCGCAGAAATATCCCCTGCGAGTCAATCCACCTCGCCGATAGGACACGCACGACATAGCACTCCATCAAATCGCGCGATGAGCCTTTCATTTCCACCGCACTCACGCAGATTATTCACCACGCTATGCAGTAATCCGTTCACTGCTCTATGGCGAGCAAGGGGACTTGTTTCACTAGCCTCGACAACGCCAGAGGCTGCTTCAGCAAGCGAGGCTGCCGCAGCGTGCGGAGTGACCTGGAGTGGCGACAACAACAGATGTCATTTTGCAAAAAATAGTGCATTTTGTCCATGGAAAAGTTTACGCTTTTCGAAGAAGCGGTGCGCCGGTGCCCCTGGGAGTATTGATCGTCACGTGCTTAAGCGGATTCGGTGACTTTTGTCCATAGGGAGAGGAAATTTTTTGCCGTTATGGGAAACGTCTCGCCCGTAGAAAAGTTTCTCAGCAGCCAGCCGGAGCCATCGGGCAGGAGGGCGAAGCGGGCGCCGGACCGATCCGCCTGGCGCAACTGCTTGTCTATGAGTAACTCGCCCCGCAGTTCGTAGGCCACCCGGGAGCCCGCTCGCCGTGCTTCCGAGGCGAAGGCCAGGGCTTCCGATTGGCTGTCCCGGTCCATCGCGATCCAGAGGTCCGGAATCGGCTGTCCTCCGGAGAAAAGGCCTTTTCCCCGCAAGATGTTTGCCAGCACCACGTCGCCGACCGCAAAGCCGCAGGCGGGAAGCGCGATGCCGGCCAGCTTTTCCGTTAGATCGTCGTAGCGGCCCCCGCCGGCCAGCGCTCGACCATCCCCGCTCCGCTCAAAGACCTCAAATACGAAACCGGTGTAGTAGGCGAGTCCCCGCACGATGGACAAATCCACGGTGACGTATTTCTCTAAGCCAAAATCCGTCAAGAATTGCAACAGTCCCGCCCAGTCGGCCAACCGCTCATCTAGGGCCGGAGAAGGAAATTTTTGAGAAAACACTCTGAGGGCGGCGAGGGAATTACAGGCGCGGAGCTGCTCCCAATCGTTTAAAAACTGTCCTGCCGAAGGGCCCATGGCGGTCCGCAGCCTCTCCTCCGTGACAGCGGCCGGCTCCTTTCCGTAGCGGTCAATTGCCCGCAGGACCGCGACGCCGTCGCAGGGGAACTGCCCCAGCAGGAGCCCCCAGATCTTCCTATCGCTGAGTCGAAGGCAAATATCGTCCGGGCTAAGACCTAGCTCCGCAAAGGTGGACAAAAGCGCACCGATCAATTCCCCATCTGCCCGAAAGCTTGGCTCTCCCAGGATGTCGCCGTTCAGCTGCAGGAAGGAGCGGAGCCGGCCTTTCTGGGGGCGCTCATAGCGGAATTGTTCTCCGACGGCGCACCAGCGAATGGGTCTGCGAAGGGTCGGGGCCCGAGAGCCGGCCATGCGGGCGAGGGTCGGGGTCATTTCGGGCCGCAGGGCCACCTTCCGCCCGCCTAGGTCCTCGAATTGAAAGAGCTGCCCGGCGATTTCCGGCCCCGATTTGTCCGTAAAAAGCTCCAGCGGTTCCAGGACGGGACCGTCGTACTCTTCGAACAGAAAGCGGCCCATGACGTCTAGGAATATGTCTACAATGTGCCGCCGCAGGGCGCAGTCCTCCGGATAGAGATCCCGAAATCCCGGCAATGTTCCCCGCATTGTTTGCAAATTGGCCGACGACGGACGCGCTGTCAAAGGAAGTTTTCCCTCGCCGCATAGTGCGAAATTCGACCACGGCTATTCGCCATAAAGATCGGTAGTGAATTTGTTTCGTTGGCAAATTTTTCCCCAGATTTCCGTAAGTCGTTCTAATTTTGCAAAAAAGAGGTTGGCATCTCCGGGAAAAACGAATTAATCTACAGCACTTTGTCCTATCATTTGTGAAAGCTGCCCGCCTCAGGAGCTTAGCGGAGCAGGAGGCGGGCGTGTGCGCTTTGATGCGGGCGAACGTTGGCGATAGGGAAATGGCGATGGTGTGCTTTACTGAGTTGCGCGGCATCAGGGGCGAGCGGGCCGTCCTGCACATGGTAAGGAGTTATCATTTGGTGGATTCTGAGCTTGGTAGGGCTCTCGCGGTCGCGTTGGAGGTTTACTATTCTAGCTCGCGTGCCGATCCTACGCTTTGGGAGAAGGTCACACGCGCCGTAGGGGTGTTCGTAGACGGGGGGCAGCTATCATGTCCGAGCGACCCATCAAACTGGTGACGTGTGTAGGCGCGCCAACGGCGATGGAGGACTTTTATGCGGAAGATGATTTCTGATATTTGCCATCGTTTTGGCGGAAGTCTGCCCGTAGCGGCCATGGGCGACTTTGTCGCTTTTTCCCAAGTGTGGTCGTGACTGTTTGTGCTGCGGTTTTTGCTGCTAAGGTGCTTAGTTTCAAGGGGCCTTATGGCGGTCCGTAGGGAGAGCTCTTGCGTTCATTTTTTTCCGTAGCGGTGTCCGCTTGGCCGCCGGCCGCCAGAAAGTGTGCCGCTTAACATTCTCTGTGAGAGGGATAAAGTTGGAAATGGCGGGCAAATGCTTTCGCGAGCTCGTGGTGCGGCGACCGTCGCCTCCTCGAAGCGCCCGCGAACAGATTTCCGCTTTTTTTAGTCGATCACAGCTGGGGGAGGCGGCAGCTGTCCCTGGGAGGCTGTCGAGGAGGGAAAGTTCCTTGACAGAAGGAGGAGGATTTCCAGGTGGGACGGGGTGTGGGACGTTCGGCGCTGCGCGGCGGGTGAATTGCCCAGTCTGGCTCAAAATTTACGACGGCGTATTGTTGCCGTCGTAAAGCGAAACGGTGGCCACCTTGCCTCTAATCTGGGGATTGTGGAGCTGACCATTGCATTGCACCGAGTTTTTAACTTTTTTCGCGATCGGCTGGTTTGGGACGTTTCCCACCAATGCTACGCACACAAGTTGCTCACGGGAAGGGATGGCGAGCGCTTTGACAAAATTCGTCGAGCAGGTGGCTATTCCGGCTACTGCGATGCTAAGGAAAGTCCCTGCGACATTTTCTCGGCGGGACACGGAGGGACAGCGCTCTCGTCGGCCCTGGGTCTTGCCGTGGCGCGGGACCGGAAAAAGGGCGATGCGCATGTGATGGCGCTGCTCGGCGACGGATCTCTTTCCTGCGGTCTAACTCAAGAGGCTCTCCAGCAGGTGGCCTCGCGGACCGGGCGGCTAATCGTCATACTCAATGACAACGGCTACGCCATCGATGGTTCCCTCGGCTCCTGGGCGAATGGGCTGGTCCGCACGAAAAGGCATAACGTATTCACGGATTTTTACGGTCTCGCCTACCGAGGGAAGGTGGACGGCCACGACTTCAACGAGCTGCTGCCCGCGCTGGAATGGGCAAAGGGCTATGGCCGGCCCGTTCTAATTCACGCGGTTACCCGAAAGGGCCGCGGCCACCGGGAAGCCGAAAAGGACCCGATCCGCTTCCATAGCATTGCTCCTGCCTATTGCGATTTGTCATCTGCAAAAACGCACAGCTATGGCGACATGCTAGGCCAGCAGCTCTGCCGACTGGCCGCCGCCGATCCCTCCATCGTTGCCGTTACCGCCGCCATGGGCCTGGGGACCGGCCTTCGGCCCTTCGCGGAGCGCTTCCCGGACCGCTTCTTCGACGTGTCCATGGCGGAGAGCCACGCGATCACCTTCGCCGCCGGACTGGCCAGAGGCGGCCTGCGGCCCATCTGCGCCATCTATTCTCCCTTTGCCCAGCGGGCCGTGGACAATTGGTTCCATGACGTTTGCCTGCAGAATCTGCCCGTAATCCTCTGCATGGATCGGGCCGGCCTCTCCTGCTCTGACGGAGATACGCACCACGGCCTCTTTGACATCGCCCTATTTTCCAACTTCCCAAATTGCATTTTTGCCCAGCCGTCATCCCTCGCAGACTTCTGCGGCCTACTTGGGGCGGCCCTTCGTGTCGGCGGCCCTTTCCTAATCCGCTACCAGCGGGGAGCGGCCGGGCTGCCGACTGGCATTCCTACCCCGATGGAGATTGGCCGTGCCCGAAAAATCCGAGAAGGGAAAGACGTCTCCCTGTGGGCCCTGGGCCAGCGGCGGCTGGAGCAGGCCCAAGAGCTTGCCGTCCTGCTAGCGGAGCGGCATGTCGGCGCAGAAGTGGTAGACGCCCGATTCATCGTTCCGTTGGACCGGGAATTGCTCGTCCGATCGGCCCGCCGGCGGCTCCTCGTTTCCTTGGAAGATCACGTGATTCCCGGAGGATTCGGATCCCATCTGCTGCATGAACTGCAAAATTATCCTCTTCGCCCTGATTTTCTCCCCATCGGCTGGCCCTTTCCGGTAGGTTTTGCAGAATCGGAAAAAATTTTGGAAGAGCGCTGTTGCCAATCCACGGAACAGCTCCTGGAAAAAATTTTCGCCCGGCAAAAAAAACTCATTCCGTAAATTCGACTTCCCCGGAAGGTCCTTCAAAAGAATTTAGACGGCTCTCCCCGCGCCAAATGCCGGCGGAAAAATGGCTCCGCATCGTGTGGGCGTACCGCGCCTTTCTATTTGACAGAACGAAGCAAGGGCGGAAAAGTTGTGGGGGCGATGGGGCAGGGCGAAGAACTTTTACGGCAAATTCGGGAGGAGATCGCCGCACTGCGGCCGCGGGTCATGGAAGAAAATGTGGGCCGCGTGCTGGCCGTAGCAGATGGTGTGGCCCGCATCGGTGGGCTCTCTCAGGTACGACTCAACGAAGTGGTACTCTTTGGAGACGGTTCGCGGGGATTGGCGCTGAATTTGGAAGAGGACAGCGTGGGCGCCGTGGTGCTCTCCGATGGAGCGCAAATTTCTGTAGGAGATGAAGTAAAAACGACCGGCGAACTCCTTTCCGTGCCGGTGGGCATGGGACTTTTGGGCCGGGCGCTCAATGCCATGGGAGAACCCATCGATGGGCGTGGCAAATTGAAAAGCGTCGGCCGCTACCCAATCGAGAAGGTAGCCCACGGCGTTATCGCGCGTCAGTCCGTCTCGGAACCGATCCAGACCGGGATTCTGGCCATCGACTCCATGGTCCCCATCGGCCGCGGCCAGCGGGAGCTCATCATCGGCGACCGCGCCACCGGCAAGACCGCCATCGCATTGGACACCATCCTGAGCCAGGCCCAAATCAATCGACGCGGGCTGGCCTCCGGAGATAAAAGTTTTCGACCGGTCTACTCCATCTACGTCTCTATTGGCCAAAAGCGTTCGGATCTAGCCCGTACGCTGCAGCTGTTGGAATCACGGGGAGCCATGGAGTACGCCGTCGTGGTAGCGGAGGGCGCATCGGACAACGTGGCGAGCCAGTACGTCGCACCTTATGCGGCCACGGCCATGGGCGAATGGTTTATGGACAATGGCATGGATGCCCTGATCATCTATGATGATCTGACCCGTCACGCGGTAGCCTACCGGCAAATTTCATTGGTCTTGAAGCGGCCGGCGGGCCGGCAGGCCTTTCCGGGCGATATCTTTTACCTGCACTCTCGCCTGCTGGAGCGCTCCGCTAAACTGAACAGCGAACTCGGCGGCGGGTCGCTAACGGCGCTGCCCATTGTGGAAACCCAGGCCGGCGACATCGCCGCCTACATCCCTACCAACATTATTTCCATCACGGACGGGCAGATTTATTTAGAATCGGAACTTTTTAACCGAGGAATTAGGCCCGCCATTGCGACCGGCATTTCCGTCTCTCGGGTCGGTTCCGCTGCGCAGACCAAGGCTTTCCGGCAGGTGGCCGGTCAGATCAAGCTAGCTCTCAGCCAGTACTACGAAATGCAGGCCTTCGCCCAGTTCGGCTCTGATTTGGATGCTCAAACCCGACAGCTGCTGGATCGGGGCGCTCGCATTGTGGAACTCTTTAAGCAGCCGCAGCTAGAACCCAAGCGGGCGGAAGTGCAAATTTTTCTCCTTTGGACCGTAAAAGGTGGGCATTTGGACGGAATCGCCGTGGAGCAAATCTATGACAGCGTAAAACAGTTGGAAAGCTGGCTGGAAACGAATCGGTCCACCCTACTGGGAAAAATCGCAGCGAAAGGAGAGCTGGATGGAGCGCTGGAGCGGCAAATGGAGGAAGCCATCGCGCTCTGGAAAAAGACCTATGCGGCCGGTCGAGGAGGTGCTCCGCTCCCATCGGCCGCATAGACGGGAGGTGATCCGATGGAGGGCATGCGGGACATTGGCAGGCGCCTGCGGGCGGTCCAGGGAACGGCAAAAATTACCCGCGCAATGCAATTGGTAGCCGGGTCGAAAATGCGCAGGGCTCAGCAGGCGGCGGCGGCGGGACGGCGCCACGCCCTCCGACTGGAGGAGCTCACCGACCGCCTGGTTCAGCTAGGGTTGGACTCCCAGTGCAAACCACCTTTGCTGGGCCAACGAGAAATACGCTGTCGAGGTATCGTCTTCGTCGCCACCGACAGGGGACTCTGCGGTTCTTTGAACCAAAACACACTGCGGCTGATTCGGGAAAGCGGCATAGAAGACGGGAAATATGTGACGGTCGGCAGGAAAGGCACGCAACTGCTTTGCCCGTTCCGTTTGCCCCTGCTGGGAGAATTTTCCATCAATGATGGCGTGCCCTACCGCCAAGCCCGTGCCTTGGCCAATTTTCTGCGTGATGCCTACTTGTCCCGCCAGATCGACAGCGTAGAATTCGCCTATCCGCTTTTTGTTAATACTTTGCATCAAGAGCCGGTCCTGGTACGGCTACTGCCCATGGAGTGGTCGGCAAAGGATTTGCGCCGTCGCTGGGAACTTCTGCCCAACGGTGGCGAACGGCTGCCCGAGGATAGCCGCGAGCTTTGCGTGGAACCTTCCCTTGAGCGAATTTTAGAAGCGCTGCTGGAAAGTTTTTTCCAACGGGAAGTGTATCATATTTTGCTGGAATCAAAGGCAGCGGAACAAAGTAGTCGTACGGTGGCTATGAAGGGGGCAACGGACAACGCGGACGCACTCGCCAAGGAATTAACTCTCGCCTATAATAAGGCTCGGCAGGCGGCCATCACGGAAGAAATTTTAGAAATAACGGCATCGAGGGCTGCGGATTAGTAGAATAATCTTGCCGGACCTTGTCTATCTCTCTAGCCTACGCACCGGTGAAGGGTAAGGACGTTGTGCAGCTGGTCGCGCTGGAATTTGGCATTTTTCACCTGGATCCGGACGGAGAAGGGGCCTACGCCATCCGCACGGCCGACGGCCGTGTTTTGCGGATTTTTCTTCGAGAGGGGGAGGCCGTACTCCTAGAATGCCAGCTTTTTTCAAAAGTCACCGGCCAGATCCGGAGTCCGGAGCGACTGATGGGCCTGCTGAAGGAAAATTTCGTACGGGCCATCCAAAGGGCGGCCATAGTGACCTACCTTAAGGAGCTGGACGAACTCGTGCTGTCGCAGGTACTGCCCTCTTCCGACTGGGAAGAACAAAAAATTTCGGAACAGGTCGGCAGTTTGCTATCCGACGTCCAGCGAATGGGCTCATTGCTTCAGCAGCTGCTATTTTCGTCTGGCCTACCATCCAACCCATATCCCGCAACATAGCCATGAACCGCCGACCTTTTGCTGCTACTTTTTTCGCCGTAGCTGCCTTTTTGGGGCCTCTTCACGCCGGTGAAATTCCATGGACCGACTCTTCCTATTACCACTTTGCCCAAAGTCAGCAACTCGAGGATTTGATCCGCGATTTCACGGCCATACAGGGCATTGATGTGGTCATTGACCCCGAATTGTCGGGTACGGTGAATGGCATTTTTGAAGCCATCCCGCCGGGAGATTTCTGGGATAATTTATCCAAAGCGTACAATTTGTGCTGGTTTTACGACGGCAGCATCCTCTACGTCTATCCGGGCTCATCTATTTCCACGCAGGTCATCCCCATGGGCCCGCAGGAAGGGAATGCGCTCAAAGCCATCGTGGGAGAAATGGATTTCGCTAGCTCCAGCTGTTCATTGCGCTACATGTTGCCCAGTAAGATGATGATACTAAGCGGCCCCCCCCGCTTTTTGGAGGTGGTGCAGGGGCTGTTAGATAGCATCCAGGTCAATACGATTCAGAACTTTGTCGACGAGACTGTCGTACAAATATTTCCCCTCAAATACGCCTTTGCCTACGACGTATCGCTAAGCGTAGGTACGGGCGAGGGAGTTACCATCGAGGGCATCGCCACCCTTCTACAGCGCATTCTATCCGGCATCAATAGCATTCCCCAAACCTCTCAAGAAGCTGTGTCGCTAGCCGGAGTGGCCAATGGCCAACCGGTGGAAGGCATGATTCAGCGCAAGGAACAGCAGGCGAGCCAGGAGCAGGGAAGCCGGTCGGCGAATGGGGAGAGCGGTAAGGGCCGGGAGCCGGCCGAGAGGAAAACGGCCGCCGCACCCAAAGAAAGCAAACAGCCGACCAGGTCATCGGAAAGCGGAACGGCCGCCGGAGGAACGGGCAATCCTTTGCGGCAGTCGCAAATCACTTCCATCACCTATGACGCGCGACTCAACGCCGTCATTGTACGGGACCATCGGGAATTGATGCCTTTCTATCAATCTCTCATCGAACGCTTCGATGTGCCCACGAAGGCGGTGGAAATTCAGGTGGCAATCGTGGACGTGGATGTGGGGCACAGCCGAGAAATCGGCCTGGATGTAGTCCAATTCCTCAACGGCGGACAGGAGCTGACCTGGCGGCCGACCGCAGGCGACTCGGACGTTAACAGTAAAAAAACAAATTTTTTCGCGAAGCTAAACAACGTTCTTTCCGGCTATGACATCGCCACACGGCTGAAGGCGCTGGAAGGACTGCACGCGGCGAAAACCCTATCTCGGCCCTCTGTCCTGACACTCGACAATTTGGCGGCGGTTATTTCCCGCAGCGATCAGACCTACGTGAGCGTTGCCGGCGCCTATTCGGCGGAGCTCTTCACCGTATCCGCCTCCGTCGCCCTGCGGGTTATTCCTCACATTATTGAGGTGGAAAAGGAAGACGGAAAAACGGAGCGGCAGATCAAGCTCTTCGTTAGCATTGAGGACGGCTCCATGGACGTTGCCGGAGCCATGCCAACGGTCAGCTCTAGCCAAATTAATACACAAACAATTTTACTGGAAGGGCAGAGTCTCGTGGTGGGCGGCTACTATCAGGAACGGCACAACGACACGAAGCGGGGCGTCCCACTGCTCCAGGACATTCCCCTCATTGGAAGGTTGTTTTCCCTAAGCAGCAAAGATACTATGACGATTGAGCGGCTCTTTATCATTTCTCCCCGCATCATCGAGCTCACCGCGGAAGATGGAGACCCCTACGCGCAATTTTTTCAAAAGACGCAGCTGACCGGCCAGCCGCTAATGACTATGGAAGATTTTCGCGTAGAGGATCGGCCACCTACCCGCATTCACCGCCACATTCACCGTCCCTAGGCTAGGCGGCGGGCAGGAAGGGTAGCGGGGCCAGCGCGACGGCGAAAGGGAGAAAATTTTTCCAGCCGAACGATCGACTCTGCTCCCTACAGCGGCCAATAGTCCAGAAAAGCGCTGCACACCAAGGAATAAGAATCTGCGGGGCGACAGAAAGGAGACCGGATTGAACCCAAGGAAGAGACCCTACGGCGCCAGCCGAGGTTTCAATGCTCCACAAAAATGGATAGGCGAAAAAGTTCAAAATTTGGCAGCCGGCCGTCAGATGCAGCAAGCCACAGCAGATGGACCCAAAGCCGCAGACGATGGCCACATTCGCTAGGGGGATTATCAAAACGTTGAGCAGAATTCCGCCGAAAGAAAATGTTTGAAAATGGTAAATCGACAACGGAATGAGCGGAATTGTAGCGGAAATGGAAAAGGCAATCGCTTCGCCGAGTCGCACGGCGGACCGACGGAAAAGTTGGGCGTTGGTCCTGCGCTCTTCGAAAAGTGGCGGAGGTGGGAGGAGAATTCTCCGTAGGCAACTCCCCAGCGGAACGCCAAAACAAAATAGGGCGAAGACGACGGCGTAGGAGAATTGGAACCCGGTGGAATAGAGGGCCATCGGATCGAAAAATAGATTGAAAAGCGCTGCGGCCGCTAGGGAGGCTAGCCCGCTCGCACGGCGAAAAAAGAGAGGGGCCGTCCAAAGGGAAGTCACCATAATGAAGGCGCGGAGGGCAGATGGGCTGGCGCCGGTCATGGCCACAAAGCCGCCGAGGAGGAACAGGCGAAAGAGCAGTAGGGGCCAGCGGGGCAGTGGCAGTCCCCGCGTAAGGGTGCCGAGGAAGGCGGCGATCACTCCGATGTGCAGTCCGCTGATAGCAAAAATGTGGGCGATACCGGTGCGTGAGTAGGTATCCTTTTCCTGTGGTGTTAGTTGACTGCGATCGCCCAGCAGCATGGCGCCATAGATGTGGCTGGGCCGCTCCTCCCGATCCATACCGCTGGCCAGGGCCGCCAAACTGCGGGCCAAGACCTTTGCAAGAACTTCGGAGAGAAAAGATCCACGCCCTACCGCGATCACACTTCCCCGATCGATGCGATTTTGTATGGCCGTTTCGGCCAGATAGCGCTCGAAGGGTACTTTGCTGCCGACCGTACTGTGAATTACGGCCCGGACTTTCAACGGCTGACCGCGCCGTGGAACGGGTAACTCCTTTTCTAATGCCAAATTGTAGTAAATTTGCTGTCCTAGTCGACCGTCATAGCCGTCTATCTTTTCTAGGCGTGCAAATCCGAAAATGCGCCGGCCAATGGCATAATTTCTTACGGTACAACGAATAATTCGAATGACCGCGGTCTGTTCGCTTCTGCGTAGTCCGGCGGGAAGCGGCACCTCTGCGGCCTGAGTGGCCCGATAGCAGCCAAGGGCGGCGAAGAGTAGTAAAAGGGAAAGGACCAGCCAGTTCCGCATTTTCCACTGATAAATGCATGCCACAGCCAAAACGCAGATGGTCGTAATTGGGCATGGACCGCAAAGTAAGATTCCCAACAGAAGGCCGATCGCCGGCACTAGAAGAGGCGCATCGCGTCCTAGAGAGTTTTTCTCGTCAGGATTTCGCGCCATCGAATGGTCCTAAAAAAACCATTCCATTAGGGGCAAGTAGAGATTCTGCATACAAGTCTAAATAACTGTTCGGCAGATGAAAACGCTAAGCTAAAAATGATCATGCCGCAAATCCATACATCCTCCGTTTCCTTCAAGGTATGGACCCGCTATGCATTTTAAATTCTTGACTTTTAAGAAAAAATTTATCCCGGTGGGCCATGCTTTCGGTCGTGGGGAATGACAAGCGCGTTGGCGCCGTCCTGCCCGAACCTATTTCCACCGGAAAACTGATTGCGTGTAGGGTTTTGACCGTATTCTACGGATTGCTTTTCCCGGCCGCTTTTCTACTGGTCACGGTCGCGTATATCTTCGGTGGTTTTGCCAAAGAAAATTACTGGGACGGCTTTTTCTTTTCCTATAAAAGACTGTGGAATGGTCTTCCGGGTAGTGGCCAGTCGCCGGATCCGGTGATGCCCTCCCCTGTCCTCGGCTCGCCAGACGGCTCTTCGCCAGACAGATCTCCGCAGAGGAAGTTGAGATTGGCGCCCATTGTAACCCAGACGCCGAATGAGAGCGGCACGGCGGAGCAGCAGGCCGCCTATCGCTATCAACGACGGGCTCTTGCCTCCATGTGGGCAAAATTTGACGGCACCCCAGACGGCCATAGGTGCGTTTTGCGAGTTCCTTGCCAAGACAGAACTACACAAGAAGTGCGACTGTTTTTTTCCATTGACCGAAAATCTACCGGCGAACCGACGGAAGCGCTCGTTAATGCTGCAAATCCTTCCATGGTTGGGCCAGCAGGCGGAATCAACGCGGCGATTTGGAATCTGTATGGTGGGCCCGACGGGTGGACGAAGGCGGCCGATTTTCCGACCGGAAAAAAAAAAGTTCTCGTTCCAGGGGAAGTTTACTTCCATTCGGGTCCAACTGAGGCGGAAGATCCCAATGTGCAACCTGCCATCGCCGTAAACCGGCCCGCCTACGTCTGTCAGGCTCTGGGTCCTAACCTCAGCAGCGGTAAACCCTGCACAACAACGGAAACACAACAGCTTGAAAGCTGCTATGAAAACATTATAAAGGAGGGATGGAAGCGCTGTGTCCACTCCTTTACATTTTGCAATATTTCGACGGCCATTTACCGCTTTCCGAAAGAAAAAGCAGCAGAAATCGCCGTGTCCACTACGGTGCAGACGGTGCAGGCCGAGGCGGCAAAAATGTCAACGGCACGGAAAGAGCCGATCTATATTTGGTTCGCGCAATTCAGTAATGATTCCGTGGCCTACTACGGAAATGAATTTACTAAATTGAAATCGACGCCCTGAGCTCGGAGATCAAGAGCACTAGCGTTAGTAATTTAGCCGCAGCCCTATGCGAAACGTGTGGCGCTCTTCTTTGCTGCCAGGCCCATGGCAAAAGCCCAATTTAGCGGCCAGAGACCAGTTCCGGTCGAAACGATGAAAATAGTGGTAGCGCTGCGAAATGAGGTGGTGTCGGCGGACATCGTAGCGGAAGGAAATGTCCAGTCGATCGCGCGACGTCGGTTCGTAGGAAAAGCCCCAGCGCAGACGGGAAGCCTTACCCCGCAAATGTTCACTGCCGAACGTGGTCTTCCAGACATTGCCATCCCAAAGCTCCGCTTCTAGACGTAATGCTTTGAGTACGAAAGATTTTCCATCCGTCCGAGAAAAGAAATTAAACGAAAAAAAATCTGCCGGCCAGAGCCGCATTACGCTAAAAATATCGGAAGGAATGAGGCTGCTTTCAAATGAAAAATCCTCATAGAGAGAAAGCTCTGCTATTGTGCGTAGGGCGTCGCCCCTGACGCGCGCGGTTTGAAAAATATTTTCCAGCCCCAACCGCAGTCTATCGCTGACGATTGCTCTGTCTGGAATTACATATTCACATAAATTTATGGGGGACAAAATACTACAATCGTTACGGAAGTGTTCCGGGACAGCCCCGCGTTCCCATTTCCAATTGTGTCGATATTGCAAAAGCGGTGAAATTCTGTGGCGAACAAGACCCACATCCCAGCGGGGAATCGCTAACAGCCAATCCCCTTCGATCAGTGTCCGCACGTCCACTCCCACCTGCGCAAACGTCTGATGGGTAGAGTTTTCTTCGTCGGTGACGTCATAGAGCAACGTTCGACCGGACGCGCAGGGTTGAAAGATCAGCGTATTGTGCCAGCGCAATGGCAGCGCCACCTCATAGGAGCCGTCCACCTTGCCAAATGCCGGCCGATTTACTGTCATTTGCTTATGTGAAAGCATAATAGAGCCGCTGCCAATCGCCGGAGAGGAAAAAAGCGCGTGAGGAACGGTCCGTAGCTGGAGCTGTTGAAGATTCTTTGTTCTGGTCTGGGCACGGTTTCCCCCGTGGACTAGTCCCGCCGTCAGGATGGAGTTTTTCCACCAACGAGTTAGCTCTATGTGACTGTCGGGACAGAGGCGATGTTCGCAGTGGCCAGGACGGAAATCCCACAGCACACGGGGATCGCTCCAACGGTGCAGCTCACCTGCGATATCGCAATGCTCCCCAACTTTTTGCCGATACGACCCCTCCAAAAAATTTCGCCCGGAGCCAGATGGCCTGCTGAAAAAATCTCGAATTACGGCTCCGCGATCGCGGATCCATCCGCTAGATAGCTCCATATGCGCATCCTGCCCTAAAAAGGAGCCTTCCCATCGACAGCCGGGTCCCAGGAGCAGTCCTCGCGCGCTGTAGTAGTCCACGTCGGCGGAAAGGCGCAGGCAGGGCGTAACGGAACAGGACAGATTGCTGCGGCTATAAAATCCTAAATTTGTCCTGTGCCCGCATTTGGACTTCATCCGAACCGGAAATTGGCATAATTTTTGATTCCAGTGGGGAATGGAAAATAGGCGCCGACTGCCGAAGCAAACATCAACTTGCTCCAGGTGCACTACGTCGTCGCCCGACAGCGAAATAGTTCCGGCTCGAAAATTGGGCGAATGACACTCCGGTTCGCCCCGATAGGCCCGTCCGTCGCGAAAAACGGTCCAGCGGCGGCCAATGCCCATGCCGCCCTCTACGGATTCCCCTTGCACGTAAAAATCTTTCAGCCGGAAGCGAATCTTCTCCCCCGAAAAGGTTTGCCGTTCGAGCTCATAGAGCAATTTCTCTGCAAGCAGGAGATCTTTGCCGCGACTTAGGCGCACGGCACCCTCTGCACCGATGGCTCCCCCTTCGCAATAGAGGCGGTTCGCCGTTAGGTAAGTGTCGTCACTTAATTTAAGTAGAACATTTTTTCCGGTAAATGTGAGGCTCTGCCGAATGTCATCCCACTGTCCGGCCCACAGGGAACTAAAAATCGATAAATTAAGTAAAAATGCGGCAAGCAAATGCCCAACCCTACGGATCGCCATGGTGCACACCGTCTAGATGGACTCTTCTTCTCCACAACGCTTTTAGTTGCGCGTGTCATTTTTTTCTTTTTGCCCCACGGCGGGCAGCTCGATGCGGACTCTTAGGTGCTCGTAGCGGCCACTTTCCGGATCAAAATATGCGAAGGAGAAAGTGGGCGGTTCGTCCGTCCGACATTCGGCGAGGAAATAGGAAAATGTTATGGAGCCGCGGAAGCCGAGTGGATCGCTGGGATGAAACATTTTTCGCGTCTGGCGCACTACGCGACAGCGATCTAGAGAAAGGGACGGTGGGGCAAGCGTGCCAAAGTTGCCTTCCCCTTCCACGGTCACTTGAACTTCGTAAATGCCTTCCACGCAGCGAATCTTGGGCGGTACCGAAAGAAAAAATTTTCCAATGGCGCCGTTGAAGTCTTCCGGCCGGCCGGCCGTCGGCAGGGGAATTGCGCTGACGCCATGGCGAACGGAAGACAGGACGACGGGAGCCCAAGATTCGGCCATGAAAAGCGCCTCCCAGTTCTTCGCCGCCGAGCCCTGCTCTAGCAGTGGCACTTCCTCGGCAACCTCTAGGCCGAGGGCAAATGCCAGCCAAAGCTCGCCGGGAACGGTAGCCATGACCGACGCGCGCCAGCGCGCCTCGCCGGAGCGGAGATCGCAGAGTTCGACCATTTGTTCCAGCGGGAGATCGCAGCTGCGGCCCAGCAAAAAATTTTCCCCTATTTTTCGCGGTGCGCCTTCGCTGGTTCGAACTCGAATCCCATTTGGTACCGGGAGTGTAATTTCTACGGGCACGGTTTGGCCCACGTAGAGCCATTTTGGTAGGCCTTCGACGTAGAGATGGAGCCGCTGGACCGCGGGCGGCAGGTGGCCGCTCCGAAGGGCGGCTTCCGTTGGAGCGCGCACCGTCAGACGGGCCGTTGGGACTGGGACAGAGTTGCCGCCCACAAGGACCGTAGCTCCCGCAAAGGTGTGAGTCCCTGTTTTTTGGGGGGTGGCCAGGTAGGTTAGCGTCGATGCCACCGAGCCGTCGGAGCGGACCCGGTATGCGCTTCCGAGCCGCCGCAGAGCAATCTCTTCCGTATCTGGCAATTCTGACATTTTTGCCCGGCCCGGCCCGACCGTTTCCACGACGAATTGCGCTCGGCTGTCCAGGGCAATTTCCTCCGGCTCAAAGCGAGCCGACAGCGAAAGGGCGATGGCCAGGGCGGGAAAGGCTGCGAATGAGCCTAAGAATGCGGCGCAGCGAAGCGGTCCTAAAGGCACGGATCCTTCTACCGCCCCTATCGCATTTGGCAAGTACGGCGGCTAATAGCGCTCTATCTTGCTGCCGGACAGCAGATCGTGCCAGCAGCGGCGGTCCCGGCGGAAGAGGCCCCAGAGAAAATTCGGAAGTAGGAACAGAGAGCTTACGGTCAGACAGATGGACGATACGGCACTTCTCAAGAGCAGCTTGCCCGGCCCCGGCCGTTCGCCGCTGCTTGCATCTATCACCCGCAGGCGGAACATGCATTTACCCAATGAACTGCCGCCACTCAGAAGTTCTGAGAGCCAGAAATAGGCCGTTACGGTGGCCGTGACTGTCAGCTGGGTCACCAGTAGCAGTCGGATCAGGATTGAGCGGTCCCCCTCGGGCAATTGCGCAAAAAAACGGGCGCCCATGACCCCCTCCTGCCGCAGCTGCTGGAGGAGAGTCCACCCTTCCGCGTGAAAGCGCGGATAGACCCACCACAGCAGGACGGTTAGCGCTAGGAGCAGGGCGAGGATCGTATCCAGCAGGTAGGCCAGGATCCGTCCCGGAAGCGGTGCCGGACGAACGTTTTTCACGGAAGCCATGGAGCCACTCTGCCGCTCGCACATACTGCCGCAAGCGCATTTTGCCGAATCTAAAGGGGACAATCCTCGTTGATCCATTGGCAGGGAAAAGAAAATTTTTCCGCCACTGCCTCTGCCAAGTTTTTGACGCCGAACGTTTCCGTGGCGTAGTGGCCACAAATGTAGGCGTTCAAGCCGTTTTCCAGCACAAAGTCAAAAAAATGACGGGGCGCTTCCCCCGTGAGAACGCTGTCGAAGGTCCCGCCTTCCAGACCTGCAATGAGCTCCCCACCCCCTCCGGAGCAGACCAATAGCCGACCGATTTTTGCGGAGCCATACTCCATAGCGATCGTTTGCGGGAAGAACGTGAGCAGTTTCCGACGGAAAACATCCCGCTCCACTCTGCCACCATCGCCTATGGGCAAAGTAAAGTTGTGCCCGCCGCTATCAATTTCCCCACACTTGGGGAACTCGAGTTTGGCCAAAATGCTCGCATTGTTGCCGATTTGCGGATGCCCGTCGAGGGGCAGATGGCAGGAATAGAGGGCTAGATCGTTTTCGATGAGTAGCCGAATTTTTTCAAAATTTCGGCCTGTGAGGGGCAAGGGTTTACCCCAGAAAAGGCCGTGGTGGACAAACAGCAAATTCGCTCCGGTAGCAATGGCGCCGCGGATAGTGGCCAGGTTCCCATCGACGGCGGCGGCAATTTTGTACACCGTGCCGCCGTTTTGCACCTGTAGGCCGTTATAGGATCCCGGATAGTCGGAAAATTGTTCTGGCCGAAGCAGTTCTGTACAGAAGGCAACGATGTCGGACAGCTGGACCATGAGGACAATTTCGTTGCAAGGAAACCGGACGGCAAGGAAGAACGGTCGCCGCTCCGCTTGTCCGGATTGATGACCCGTACAGGTGTTGCAACCTGAGTTAAAACACTACGACCGAATTTTACGATTCACGTAACCCTATTGAGCCCTATTCGTGCTAATCCCGTGGGCAATTTCGCGGCGGAGTCGTACCAGATGGGCTTTCACGGAGATGGCCGTGGACAGCCTAACGGCTCTCCTCTGCCGCGCCGTCGGATTGAAGTCGGTCGTCCCCACATTTCCGTGTTGAAGCACAATGATGTTGCGGGAACAGTCTTGGAAAATTTGCCTCATTTGTTCGTTATTGCATGACACGTTCCGTTTGAGTAACTTTAACGTATGTGCGCTCTTCATGAGAGCGGCCAAAAATTGAGCCAATAGAAAGCTTCCGGCGATAGAACCGCCGCCTGGCTGCCGCAGCCGCTCTTGGAACGCGCTTTCGAGGAGATCGGGAACCCACTTCAGCCCCTGCAGCAGATCCGTGGGCGGCTGGTACTGCCTCGGGCCGATCAGAGCAGCAGCCGCTGCGATGTGAGGGCGTTCGAGGCCGCTTCCGTAGAAGACAAGTACGAGCCGTTGCCGGTGGTTTAGCCCGTCGCTCACGTCCAGGGGCGTGTTAGCAAACATCCCGCCATCTCCAATGCGGTGCCACCGGCCGTCGTCCACGACGGCCGGTGTGAGCAGCCGGCAGGGAATGCTGAGATCCTTGAACAGGATAGGAATGGACATGGTCCCGCGCAGGGCGAAGGCGATGGGCAAATTGGGCGTATGAACGGCATCGGCGTAGACGCCCCGGTTGCTACTTTCGTCCGTTAGCGCCAGGGCGAGATCGTAGAAAGGCGCGCCAATGGATCGCAGCAGGGCAAGATCGTCAAAGGTGATCATTTCCTCTTCTCTACTGCCGTCGACCCCCGGCCCGTCTCCGTCCTTCCTTTGCAGCTTTTTTAGGCGGGCAATTTGTTTTTCGCTGAGCGAAGAGATGGAGCCGAACCCATCGGAAAAATTGGCCCGTAGCCAGTCCCGTACCTTTTTACCAATCTGCCCGTCGAAGTACTCCACCAGCCCCAATGCGCTGAAGCCGACGGGAGAATTGGCCAGGCGCAGCGAGGGATAGCGGCGCGCGCAACGGCTTCCGGTTTCCGCGAAATCACTCATGGAAACGTGTTGGATTTCCTCGCATATGGCGGCCAAATCGCCCAAATGAAAGGCGGCCGCAGCGGCGGCTAGGCCGCCCGCCGATGTGCCGTTAAGTTTGAGTTTTTGGAAATCGACGAGGTCTCCATTGCCGATCGGGTCCAGCAATATTTTCAAGGCGGGCGGGTATGCGATTCCCTTCCCTCCTCCGCCCGACAGGATGAGATTTCGTATTTTTCGATCTTCCGGAATAGCCCAGCGGCTTTGATGAATATCGCATTCTACCGCAAAAATATGGCACTCCATCAGCCCGTCTGCCGCGCCGAAGCGCATGCGCTCTGTCCAATCGGGGTTGGAGAGCATTTCGCTGTGAAGAAGGGCGAGCTCCCGCTGGAAGGGGACTAGACCTTTTCGATATATGTCGAACTTTTCTTGCTCGCTTGCAGCGGCATAGTTCTCCGTAATCGCGGTCACCAGTTTTTGCGAAAAAATGGGGATGATCACGGTGGGATCATAGCGGCCATCAATTTGCCATTCCGACTCCCGATTCAATTGTTCGATAAATTTGTCCCACTGCGCACAGTGGTCCGAGGCGTTCCCATCCATAGGTGGTGGCCATTGCCCCGGCAAACAAAAATCTTCCTCTGGAGGAGGATTTTCCGTCGGGCGTTGCAGATCAGCTGGCAAATCTGCCACTTCCAGATTGGAGAGATCATCCCGAATCAGCGGATCGGCCGCACTCCCATGTGGGACTATGGAAAAGGGCAACGGTGAAAATGGAAGATAACTCCAGTCTTCGGAAAGGTGCGACATCACACGCGGTACCTCCGAGTTGGGCACAGGAAAACCGAGAGGAAAAGAAGAAGTTTGAAAGCAAACCAAGCGGTCAAACTAGCGGTCCTGGCGCAATTTGGTGAGAAGATTGAGCACTTCCACGTAGAGCCAAAGGAGAGTCAAAATCAGACCGAAGGCGGCATACCATTCCATGTACTTTGGTGCGCCATAGCGAGATACCCGCTCAACAAAATCAAAATTTATCGCAAGGTTGAGAGCGGCGATGGCCACCACTAGAAGGCTGAAAATGATGCCAAAGGGCGTGGCCTGCTGCAGGAAACCCATGCCCGTACCGCCGAAGAGCCTTAGTAGCAACGAAAACAAATAGACGACGCAGATGGCCGCTGTGGCGGCCACGACGATGGTACGAAAGCGGTCCGTCACCCGTATGATGCGAAAGCGGTAGAGCAGCAGCATGGTGCCGAAGACGGCGAAAGTAAGTGCAATGGCCTGGACTACGATGCCCGGATAAGCGCCGTTGAGAAGACGGGAAATGGTCCCTAGCACAAGGCCCTCGGCAATGGCGTAGGCGGGCGCCGTATAGGGTGACCAATCCATACGAAAGATGGTAGCCAGCGCCAGACCAAAGCCTACTAGACTGAAGATGGCTAGCTTGGTTCCGATCGCGGCCGGATCAGCGTAGGGATTAGCCCAGGAAAAAACGGCCGCACCAATGGCTAGCAAAAGCAAAATGGCCGTACGGCCAAAAGTCCCCCGCGCCGTCATCGCACCCAGGGCCGGACTTCCGGACAGCGCACGGAAGGCGCCCTCCCGCATCGCGGGATTTGTCGTCTCTCGGTAATTCATCGCCGCTTTTCTAAAAAATCTCCCTGCCACAGTCAATCCCTTTCCCTCACTTTCCTGGAAATTCCCAATCCGCGCCTCCTTGGGCGGCAAAAACGGCCGTCAATGGCAAATTTTTTGCTTATCGATTCGCCGAAGGGGGACTTGATGGGTGCCGTGAAATTTTCTCTCGCTATTCCGGCCCGCTACGGTTCCACGCGGCTGCCAGGGAAGGTGTTGGCCGACTTGGGCGGAAAGCCTGTCCTGCGCCACGTCTGGGAGGCAGCTTCGGCCGTTCGCGGCGTCGATGAGGTTTTGGTGCTCAGTGAGTCTGAACTTGTGCGGCATGCGGTGGAGGGTTGGGGCGGTCGCTGTCTCCTGACCGATGAAAACTGTTCCACGGGAACGGAGCGCATCGGCAGCGTGCTAGGGCAGCTTTCCGGTGACTGCGTCGTGAACCTGCAGGCCGATGAGCCGTTTTTGGAGCCTATTACGGTGGAGGTGCTTATGAAAAAAGCCGTGGAGGGCGATCCCCATGACCTGCTCACGCCCGTCTACCCGATCCGGGACGGCGTCGATCTGGGCGACCCGGCGGTCGTTAAGGTGGTCCGTGGCCACGGCGGGGAAGCGCTTTATTTCTCCCGCTGCCCCATACCATTCGTCCGCGACTGTCCACCAAATCTGTGGGCGGAACGGGGTTTACACTGGGGCCACATGGGAATCTACCTCTACCGGCGAAATGTGCTGGAGCGGCTCCCCACCTTGCCGGGTAGCCCTCTCGCCCAGGCGGAAAGCCTAGAACAGCTGCGTTTTTTGCAGGCCGGCTTTCGCATCGGCACGGTGGCCGTGGACCACTCCGCACCGGCCATCGACACGGCCGCAGATTTGGCCCGCGCTCGACAAATTTTGGCACGTCGGCAGAACTGAGGTCAGGCCCTCCGCGGTTTTAGCGCGAAATTCGCGCACCGCAGACCCCTTGCCCCGGAAGATCGCATCAGAAACGCCGCTTCGGAGACGTGCGGAATGTGGCGTGGATTTGGTACGCCGGACTGTTTTACGCATTTTTCGCGCGATTCTATCTAGCTCTGCTTCAACCTATAAACAGCACTTAAACGGCAGTTCGGAAAATCCAGCACTTTCCAGCACTTTACGGTTGACAGGCAGTGACACGCCACCCAGAATGGGCCGTCTATGGGTGCTCCCGTTAGGGTTCCGGATCTTTTGGAGTATTCCGTATTCCTTTTCATAGACGAGGACCTAACTCCCGATGACATGGACCCCATGGGAGGAGCGGATGCCTACCTTTGCGACGGTGACGGTGACGTTTATTTTTTTTCTCCTCTAGCCGGTGGCGGCTATGGACGGCAAACTACGGATCCTGACTGCGGGTACTTCGTTCAACGCACCATGCCGGACGGGACTATCAACTATGTGCACCGATCGCAAGTCTATATGCCTAATGCAAAGGGGCGAGAGCGCCTGGGCACACTCACGCTTATTCTGGCCGTTGCCTTTGGGGGAGCTCGCGCTCAGCTGGACCTAATGGCGGCCTATGCGCAAGAGGTGGCCAATAGGAACCAAGCTCTGGAGGAGCTGCGTTCCGTCTATGGCATGTGCCTGGCGACCCTTTCCGGCCTAGACCAAACCAACCAGTGGGCCGCGTCCACCTTTCCGTATACCTTCGTGAGCACTTTGGTGCTGCATGGTCTTCTAGAAGACGGCGAAGAATTTATCACAGATGTCCGTCTGCGGCCTGTCCATGGGGAAATATGTCCAGTATATGCTGCCTTGACTGGTCTAAAAAAAATACAGTCTATTTACGATACAAAATTTGATGACGGGAATACTATTAAATTGGAATTGAGAAAAGACGGTGACTATGATGATGTAAGTAAGTGGAGTAATGCTAAGAATTATTCAAATAGAACGATACCGAGTAAATTTGATGATGAGTCGAAGTGGGTGACTGGTTTTGATCAAAATGATGAGTTGCCTCTCGAAAAAATTCCTGAATTTCTCAGCCTGCACAAAAAGGATGTTGATAGCGTGAAGGGTCCTAGGCTTCCGAAGCCCAATATAAAATATTGGACGGTGTCTTTGGCTGACATTACCAGATCAAATAATGTGGCATTTTATGGGACATCCAGCGATGCATCCGCGATAACAAGGAATTCAGTTTCCTTTGCAAAAAGCGACGATGTTCCTCTCGTGGACGCCGGGGTTCTATGGTGTCATGATACGTATTACGTAACGGTCCTGAAATTCGATACCCAACAGTTCGCTATTAAATCGTCGGCCCTCGACATCATCGAGAAAAAAATGAGTATTTTCCTTCCGCAAAACGAGCTACGCTCCGCAATGGATGCGATTAGGGCCGACATGGACCGGCAGAACAGCGCCATGCAGGTACCAGTTAGCTATCTTTCCACTGCAAATAACAATATGCAGGCCGTTTTCTCGCTAGCTACCGGGCTCATTCAGGAGCTGATGGGTCAGCTTTCAAAAATTGCTAAAAATGTGAGACTGTAATGAGTGGGGAGAAGGTTGTGGAAGATGAATTTTCCGAAAAAATAAAAAAGCAAATCGAGGAAAATAATCGACTCATTGGGAAGGCCAAACGGACTATGGATGAGATGCGTGCGTTTTTTCGGGCTTTCGGCGCCGACTTGGATTCGGGCCATAATATTTTTCTGGATTCGCCGCTATTGAGCGAAGAAAGTCGACGGCAGGCCAAGGAAACCGTACAAAAAATGGAGGAAGAAATGAAGGCGCGGTACCAAAAATATCGGGAGGAGTCGCTAAAGTTTCCCGGGCGGGAGGAGCCGGCGAACCCATTCCAAGAAAAAGATGGGCGGCGGCGAGGGCTCGCGAGTCGTGGAAAAATCGGAGAAGAGCGAAAGTCCGTTCGTAAAATACGTCTTTAGGCACGAAAAATTAAGAGAAGAAAACCATGTCCGTACCGGTAGTAACATTACGTTCTGCATTTCCAGACGCCCTTCAGTGGAAATCTTTCGTGGGTGGGGATGCGCTGTTGGCTATGGTCTGCATTTGGGACACCTTAAACGAAAGTGACGCTTACTACTTAGATCCGCGTGTCGTAGAGGACGCAACTAAGCAGACGGATTTTGATCAGGACGGAAGAGGCGGCTACCAGATATACGTGCGTACCTACAATAAAGATACGGGCGAGATGGTCTATCAGGCGGTTCGAGACTTGGATAGCTTTATTTCGGACAGCGTATCGCTTTTCCTGGGCCGAAAGGCGGACGATTCCTATATGGATATCTATTCGCTCTATCATCTGCGGACGAATAAAATCTTTTGCGATCATGGCGGCGCCTCCTTCCTGGATGATCGCTATGCGGACCTGACCATGCGGATCGTTGCAGTGCTCTATTCGTTGAGTTGTAGGCAAAAGCGTATTATGGAGCAGTACATTCGCGACATTGATGCGGTGGCTGCAGAGCAGCGTCTTACGCAACGTCTGGCCGACGTTCTGAAGGCGGTTCAGAGCATGCTCACGCAAAAAGATTCTGGCATCCAGGACGTGGAAAATATGCATGGAGCAACGCTCCCCGCCGAGGTGTGGGCCTATTTCGTATCGAGAGATTTAGTCAATTTTTCCTGTGGGGATAGTGCATTTGTCGGCATAGATGAAAATGCGATTTTGAAGGTCATCTATGGGCCGCAGGACGACACCGGGCTAAAGATCGGCTATGGCGCCGTGGATTCGTTCAAGGCATGGACGCAGTTCAATGCCCTTTTACGCCACGGTGAGCTGTTTTTGCCAGACTACGCCAAGCCGGAGAATCGCATTGTACTTCCGGATGCACTGCGGAACGTGGCCGTGGCCGATCCCTACGATACGGTTTACTGGTATCGTTCCATCGACCTGGATGAAAATGCTTTTAAGGGCACCATAGGAACGGGCGACCACTGGGTTTTCGACCCAAGGCTTCGCGACAGCGAAGGAAACATTCTAAATTGGGCCGGCGGCATTTGGGATGGAGCCGTGCACCCAGCCGAGGCCGACAACTGTGCGTTTTTTCCAGGATTTGGCACCGTTGGTGGGGACGATTTGCATGGGGGCATGTACAATTTTACCGGCAACGCGTCGGAAGATCGCTATTCAGTTTTCGACCGTAAAGAGGAGGATTCGGCAGATCACACTAAAAAGTGGAGTTGGGAGAACGAGCAGGTCGTTGGCGCCGGAGAACCGCCCACGCCGGATTTTTCCGTCCGTTGGTACGGCGTGGACGCGCCGTCGAACGCGCAAGAGTTTGAGGGCGGGACGGGCGAAATTCTTTCCCGCTGCTATGGTCGTGAAAGATTTTTACCGGCGGAATGCTTTACCATTACGGAAGGGGCGGTAGCTTTTTCTCCGTTTTTTAAAAATTTCCTAAAATGCGCCAGCGTTCCCTACTCTGACAGTTCTTCTGCCTATTCATCCTTTTCGATGGTCTGGAAACTAAATAATGACAATAGTCGGGCCTATTTTGCCGTTCGGAAGATGGCTTTGCACGATCCTTCGGATGATGCGCAGCAGCCGGACGCAAGCGCGACGAATGATGCCTTTTCGGGGAGTTACGACGATGAAAATGGCACATTGACGGCGTGTCAGTTCCGCTCCGTTCCCAAAAGCCCCGAGCAGAATCCCAATAATGTCTCCATAGACTATTGGCCTGTCCCAGATATCACGCCTACCGTGTTACATGAGACAGACGGTGATGACATCGACGGAATATTTAGCGCTTATCACCAATGTGTTTTACAGCCGATACGCAGCGCGTCTGCCACTCTAGTGCTAACATCGGACAAAGTTCTAGCCATCGCCGATTCCCTTCGCATGCGGTCGCAGCAGGTCAATGGCGACGGAAATACCAGAAGCGCACGGCTTCAGCAGGCGCAGCAGGCGGCGCAGCAGGCATTGTCCGTCTGTGCGTCCCTTATGAGCGCTATCAATAGGAATAGGTTTGGGACAACCGGCAATATAAGAATATAAGGAGGTAAAGAGATATGGGAATTCCGCAAAGGCCGTTTTCGATACCGCCCGTACTGTCCCTCCGGGATGTTTTTCCTGAAATTTTTAGCGAAAATTCGCACATTTGCAACCGAACGCTTCGCCAACTCATTAGAGTTCAGGATAATTACAATGGTCCGGACGTTTATGTTTTCGACAGCACCCTCCTTGGCGAGGGCTGTTCGCCGGTCTATGAGCAGAATTCGAGTTTAACCGATTATGTCCTCTATAATCGAACCGTTGGCAGCGGCGATTACATCCCCGTTGATTCGATTAATGTTAAATATTTTGATTCCTCCGAGCTCTATCTTAGGAAAATATCTTCCACTCCGAGTGATAGGGATTATGTCTCTATCTATAGCTTGATTGGGTTGGATGTGTCGCAAATCCTCCCTAAGGAGTCGGCCGGTCTCTCTCCCTATCTTCAACTCGCTTTCCGTGTCGCCGCCGTGACCTATGCCATGAGCTGCATCCAAATGCGAATGATAGAAGTTTACATGAGAGACATATCCCGATTTAATGCCGAAATTGCGTCCATTAACCAGGCTTTTGGGACGCTTTCTAAAATTAAACAGCACCTTTGTACTTACGATTCTCAACAGCCTGATAATACTGACGATCAGGTTTCTGTAAATATTCTGAACACTGCCTCCATTCCCACGAAAATTTTTTCCTTTTTTGCACGGCGAAATCTTCTGGATGATTCTCTGCTTGCGGGAACAATTATCGATAAGGATAAAATCGCAAGTCTCTGCAACGACTATAAAGCTTATCACGATGCGCTCATGGAGGCGGATAGTGTCGGAATGTCTTCTCCTGTTGCCGCTTTTACGCCAAATTTATTCAAAGCCTGGACTCAGTTTTCCACTTTAGTCAGGCATTACGGCCTGTTTTCCGGAATTACATCTCCTACGAATATTGCTCTTATGACCGAAGAACAGAGACGCGAGGAGGCGGACACCATGGTGCGCGAGGGCGTCACGCGCGATGTGTTGTTTCAAGAAATATGGGGCGATGGGGCAACAACGTACAATGCCATCATTGATTGCTGGAACCAATTCATTGAGGACCATGAGGCGTTCTGCCTGCTGGAAC
>JAIRMB010000012.1 GCA_031258995.1 Puniceicoccales bacterium | reverse complement strand
CGTGGAATCCCTTCGTGGCGCGGTAGCCTTCCACCGTCGTTTTTTATCCTGCTATTATAGCGGCCGGGTCCTCCCCCGCGCCAAATCGGAGCCCCAAAGTACGGTTTATTCTCCAGTCGCAGCTGCCCGTGGCCATCAAGTCGCCGAGGCCGCTTAGTCCGTAAAAAGTTTCTGCTTTTCCTCCCAAGGCGGTGCCGATCCGTACCAATTCGGCCACCATGCGGGTGAAGAGGGCCGCCCGGCCATTTCCGCTGCCGGCAAAGCGCTCTGCGATGCCCAGTCCGATGGCGTAGGGATTTTTAAGAGATCCTCCCAATTCCACTCCCATCAAATCTGCCGTACGGTACACGCGGAAGCGGGGCCCATTGATCCACTCCTGCAGGCGCATCAGCCGTTCCGGCTCCAGCTGGGCAGCGAGAACGGCGGCGGAAGGGTGCCCCAGGGCAACGTCTTCGGCGTGGGTCGGTCCGGAAAGGGTTCCACGGGGAAATGCCGGCAAGACCGCATCCACGACCGCCAACGGCAGTTGCCAGGTCTCCGGCACGAAACCCTTGCAGAGGGTGATGAGCGGGGGCGGATCGGCCGGCGCCTCCGCTCCAACGCGGCGGCAGTATTCTAAAACGCCGGCCGTGGCACAGGCCAGAAAGGCCCCGTCCGCCCACCGAATGGCGCTGAAGTCCCCATCGATGTGCAAATTGGGAGGGAAAGGGAAGCCGGGCAGATAGCTGCAGTTTTCCCGGAGTTTTTCCATCTCGGCGGCCCAAACTGAATCCCGTGCCACTAGCCGGACCTCATGGCCCCGGCCGGCCAAGTGCAGGGCTACTGCGGTGCCCCATGCGCCGGCACCAAAAATTGCGAATTTCACCCTTTGGGCTGATCCGTCCCCTGCCATCCCGCCGCTTGTAGCGACGGCAAGCAATTCACGCAAGGGTAGGCCCGTAAAAAAATCACAGCCAACCGAAATTACCAGAGGTCAAAACAGCGGATTTTATGCAAAAATGTTCCAGCCGGCCAGCACAAACGACTCCACGGCGGCAATTTCTGGGCAATTTTTTTCGAGAAGCCAAAGCGTCCGTCCCAGGGCTGCCATTTGCCGCGAAAGGCGCAACAGCGCCAAACGGCGGAAGCCATTCTCGGCGGTGGGCAATTCTTTCGCAATGGCAAGGAGCCGTTCACCGCAGTCGGCCAACAGGGACTCTGCCACTACCCGCCTTGCTCCAATCTGTTTCGTTACAGGCTCTTTTGTTGAAACGGGGCGCTTTATGTCGGTGGTCGCATTGTCCAGCAGAGCGCAAAAGCCGGCCACTAACCCGTAGCCGTCGAGCAGTTGAATTGGGTCAGAATTTTCCAGGCATTTGCGTACATATGTGCCGTAATTTTCCAGCCAGCTGTCCCAACCGGGAGGGCGATCGGCGGAGGACGGACAGGAACAGCGATAGATCTGACAGCGGCTGCGGATTGTGGGCAGGACGTCACCAATTCGTTGCGCTGAAAGCAGTAACAGGACTCCGGGAGGCGGTTCCTCGAGGGTCTTCAGGAGGGCGTTGGCGGCGCTGCGGTGGAGGCGATCCGCTCCGTGGATGAGGGCGACCGGTGGAATTGCGCCGCGCGAGGAAAGGTGCAGGCGCTCCATTAGCTCCCGAACGATTTCTGCGCCGATTTGCCGAGATTTTCCGGCGGGCTGCAGGGCCAGTAGGTCCAGCGAATGGGTAGGGAGCAGGGAGCGGGCAGCGGCGGAAATGGTTTTTTCTAGCACATTCAAATCCGGTCCGACCAGAAGAATGGCGTGCGGTAGACGGCCGGCCGCGCGGGCGACGGCGAAGCGCTCCAAAAATTGCCGATCTATCCCTTCCATGTTCCGCTTAGGCCATCACCATGCCGCCGTCCACGTTCAGCACATGTCCCGTGATGTAGCGGGCCTGTTCGGAAGCCAGGAAGGCGACGGCGTGGGCCACATCCTCGGGCGAGCCGAGCGTATCCATTGGGATCTGACTGCGAATTTTTTCTCGAATCGCTTCGGGCAGCGCCGCCGTCATGTCCGTCTCGATGAATCCCGGCGCGATGGCGTTAGCGGTGATGTTGCGGGACGCCAGCTCGCGGGCGACGGATTTGGTAAATGCGATGGCGCCGGCCTTCGCCGCGGCATAGTTGGCTTGCCCGCCGTTGCCGACCAGGCCGATGACGGAGGCAATTGTGATGATTCGGCCCCAGCGATTTCGCACCATGGGGCGACAGAGATGGCGGGTCCAATGGAAACAGCTACTAAGATCCGTAGCCACCACGGCATCCCACTCCTCGTCCCTCATGCGCAGGAGCAAATTGTCTCGATTTATGCCGGCGCAATTCACCAGGATGTCCACCCGGCCCTGCCTTCCCAAAATTTCTTCGCAGGCCAGCTGAACCGCCACGGACTGGGAAACGTCCACCGCCAGCGGTTCCGCTTCGCCACCGCCGGCCCGAATTGCCTCCACCGTGGAAGCGCTGGAAGCCAGCGAACGGCTAGCGCACAAAATCTTCGCGCCTTCCCGTGCCAACCGAAGAGCTATGGCCCGACCGATGCCGCGGCTGGCGCCCGTCACGAGGGCAATTTTGCCGCTGTGCTCCCTCTCGCCCATCCCTCTGCCAACTCACGAAGCGGCGGAAAGGATGACCCGCGTAAGGGCGCTCTTGCCGCGGTTTGCCCGATTGCTATGGATGACCCCCCCCTTCGCAGCCTTATCAAGGGCAGAAATGTAGGCAATGGCAGCCCTGCGCGCATCCACAGTCCCACGCAACTGCGCCACCCGCCCGGCAAGCGTTTTCAGTTTCGATTTTACCGCCCTATTTCGCAGCGTACGACTCACCGTCCGCCGCACGTTCTTCTTCGAAGATTGCAAATTTGCCATCGGGATCTCTGCGCGCAAGCTGGTAGCCCTCCATTGTCTGTCAAGACCTTTCCAGAAAATGTGTCGATTGGGCAGATGCGGCCCCAACGCGAATTAATTCAATGGAAGTTCGTCGTTTTCGCTGGCGTTGACTTCCGGGAAACCTATGGGAATCCGATTGTCTGTGCGGACGACGAGCACCGGCTCCTTGGTGCGCACCCAAAGGGATTGGGCCCGAAGGACTTTTGCCGGTACGAGTTCGCAAACATCCGTAATGGTTTTAGCCGGCTCCCGAGAACCTTTTCTGCTGCGGTTGAACTCGTAGGCGGCGCGGATTAGCTGGCCATTGACCTCCAGCGGGCTCTTATCTTCCGGAATCTGTAGCACCCAGCCCGTAAAGAGCTCTGCGGCAAATTTTTTTTCCGGGTCGGATACAAGGATAACGAACTGCTTTTTTACGGGAGGTAGGGCAGGCCCCCCCATTTCCCCATCCGTAGAGACTTCTAGCTCCAGATCGCCTAGAATTTGGGAAATTGTTTCGTAGTCGATATCATTACGCTGCAGTACTTTTCGAACGAGTTCAATGTCTACCTTCGCCACAGTGGTCCATCATCGGTCGGCCCATGGCCATGGAGCAACACTTTTTTCGATTCCTTCTCAGTGGCCCATTCTTCTTGCGAAAGATGGGCGGTACGGCCAGAATGGGACCGTGGCGGATGAACCTAGACCGGCTGCGCCAATGAGTTTGGCGGAGGAGCGGCGCCTATTGGAGCGGACAAGGACCGGCGATCTCCACGCCCGCAATCAAATTGTTTTAGCCCACAGCGCAATTGTGCGCAAATTGGCTCGCCGCTATGGGCGTTCCGAGTTCCCGGTGGACGACCTCATTCAGGAGGGCTATTTGGCGATTTTCCGCGCCATTGACAGCTTTCGCCCGCAGGGCACCATCCGGCTGGCCACCTACGCCACCTGGTGGATCCGCCACTACATGTGGCGCGCCATCGCTGCCCAGCGCGGCCCGCTCTGTCTGCCGCCGTCCGCACTTCGGCAAATTCGCGAACTGCGTGAGGCCGACGAGGGACTTCGCCGGCAACTTCGCCGGGAGGCCACCTGTCGAGAATTGGCCGCCGAAATGGGCCGGACCGTTACGCAGGTTTGCACCTTGCGCTGCGTTTGCGGAGAGCGTCTGTCGGCCACGGAAGACGAGCTGGAACGAATTCCCGATGTGAGTCAACAGACTCCTCTAGAGCATGTTACCTCTCTGTCGCTTCAAAACGCGCTGCGGGCCGGGCTGAAAAATTTGACCCGACAGGAAGCGCAGGTCATTCGACTTCGCTATGGGCTGGACGGTTCCTTGCCCATGACCTTAGAAAATATCGGCCGACACCAGGCCAAAAGCCGGGAGAGTATTCGTCTTCTGGAGCGCTCCGCCCTACGAAAACTGCGCGATGCACTTCGTTAGGGGCAGTTGGGGCCCCATTTTCGCTTGCCCCTGTCGCCGGCTCGGCTCTCTCTGGGCCGATGGGGCCCTACGAACCGGCGGCATTTGTAAATCGCTTCCCACTCCTCGCCGCCCGTCCGGAACTAATTTACCTGGACAGCGCCGCGACAACCCAGCGGCTGGACAGCGTGCTGGCACGGCTGGAGTGCTTTTACCGGGAAGAAAACTCTAATGTGCACCGGGGCACCTACGACCTTGCCGCTGGGGCAACGGCCGCCTACGAGGATGCCCGAACGGCCATCGCCAGCTATGTCCAGGCCACTTCGCCGGAAGAAATTATTTTTGTGAGGGGGACGACGGAGGCCATCAATCTGGTGGCTCACTGCTGGGGCCCACAGTCTATCGGTCCGGGAGACCTGATCCTGACGACTGCCATGGAGCACCACTCCAATTTTTTGCCCTGGCAGCGGGTTGCGGCGGAGCGGGGGGCGCAGTTCCGGGTCTGCGGCCTGACGGAGAGAGGCGAGTTAGATCTGGAAGATTTGGACCGGCACTTGGCCGGCGGGAGGACCAAATTGCTGGCGGTTGCCCACGTGTCCAATGTGCTGGGGACGGTAAATCCCATCAAAAAAATCGCGGCCATGGCCCACGGTGCCGGGGCACTGGTTCTCGTGGATGGCGCCCGGCGGGCGGATTCTGGTCCCATCGACGTGGCAGACCTGGGCTGCGATTTTTACGCTTTTTCTGGGCATAAGATGTTCGCGGGGACAGGAATCGGCGTGCTTTGGGGCCGCAAAGATTTGCTGGAGCGGATGGAGCCCTACCAGCTGGGTGGCGGTATGGTGGAAACGGTGACGGAGAAAGGCTGCACCTGCCGATCGCTGCCGGAAAAATTCGAAGCCGGTACCCCCCACGTCGCCGGCGCCCTGGGCCTACACTGCGCCGTGGATTTTTTAAAGAATTTCCCTTGGGACTCTTACGATGCTTACCGCCGCACGGTGGGCGTCCATTTGGAGTCGGCGCTCCGAGAAATTCCCGGCCTGCGGCTGTTGGGGAGCCCGACGGAGCGGGCGGGGGTCTATGCCGTCTTTCACGGCGGTGTCCACGGCCATGATCTGGCTACCGCACTGGCCACAAAGGGCATCTGCGTTCGAGCGGGACATCACTGCGCGCAGCCGCTCCACCGACTCCTGGGCATAGCGGCTTCCCTCCGCGCATCCTTTTCGATTTATAACTCTCTCGAGCAGGCGGAGAAATTCGTCGAGACACTTCGCTGGGCCGTTCAGGTTCTGTCCTAGCCGGTTGGTAAAAGCATTCCGGATAGGGCCAAAAGCAGGGCAAAAATCAACTGCAACAGGCAAAAGGATAGCGCTGGCGGGTCTATTTTTCGGCAGAGCGTGGGAACGCCGGGCCGCTCCGAAAATAGGGAAAGGACTACCGCCATGCGAACTGCCATGGACAGTGAAACAGCCAAACAGAGGCAGATGGCCCACACCGGAGGGGCGAGTCGCAGAGCGGTCAGGGCCGGCAGGCAATAGGCAAGAAGTGGGATCGCCGGGAAAAGGCAAATAAGGAGTACGGTGATTGCCAAAAGGGTCGCACGGACGGGATTTTGTGCCAAAAGACCCTTCAAATCCTGTTCGTATATGGGCCCATCGCCGGGAAGCAGGGTGGCCATCAGGGACGCGGAGATCAAGAGAGACAGCAGGCAGCGGGCGCCGTTGGCCCGCAAGTTTGGCAGAAAAAGAAACAGGGCAAAGGTGGCAGCCAGCGAAACGTGGAAGATCGCAGCCCACTGGCGCCAAAGGGAGCGTTCGCCAAAGGCAGAAAGTGTCCCCCATGGTACGCTGAGGGACGCAAGGACGATGACTGTGCGATAATCTACGACCGGCGTCCGCAGGAGCAGAGCGTAAAGGTAAGCGCCGTGGCAAAACAGGGAAAGTAGAACGGTGCGCCGGTCGGTCGGTTTTTTCGTCGCACAAAGTGGAAAAAATTCCGCACAGCCCAGCAGGCCGATGGTGTGCAGCGAGACGGCCCAGCGGGCATTGGGAAAATAAAGGAGAGACAGAAGCCCCACCGTCTGGACTGCCAGCGCAAAAACAGCAGAAGAATTTTTACCGCTAAGAATCGACAGTAGGGCGGCGGACAGAAGGAAAAAGGGGGCGCCGAAATTGCTACGAACTGCTCCCAGGAGTACGACCGGGAAAATCAATGAAATGCCTAATCGCAGGAAATTGCGGCGCAAATGGCAGTGCCACAGACAGAAAAGTGGAGCTAGAAAAAGCGGCAGCTCGAGTGCCATGGCTCGAACCGTGCCGATGGCGGCGCCTCCGGCAAATGTTTTCCTCCCGGATCGCCGTTGTCTTGTGGGCATTTTTCATCAAAATGCCCCACCTGTGCGCAAGCCGTTCTTTATTTCTGTGTTAGGTATGCTCTCCATGTTTTCATTCGGCCGAGCGGAGGAATTTCCGACGAATGCCCCCCAAGTGGCCATCTGCATGCCGGTGTACAACAGTGAGCTATACCTGCCAATGGCGTTGGACAGTGCGCTAAGCCAGACACTCCAGGAGGCCGAAATCATCTGCGTCGACGATGGCTCCACGGACGGCTCCCTAGCCATACTCAAATCCTACGCACAAAAGTATCCACAAAAAGTAACCGTCCTCGAAAACGGAACGAACCGCGGGACCTGCTATAGCCGCATGCGGGCCATCCTCGCAGCGAGGGGAGAGTTCATCCTATGGCTCGATTCCGACGACATACTTTTCCCGAAAACGGCTGAGCTGGCCTATAATGCTGCCATTAAGAATGGCGCCGACGTCGTGCAATTCCGGCACCAATCGATCAAATTTATTCGAGGAGAGCAACTTCCGAAAATGGAGCCGCTCAAAGTGGAGGAAAAACCGCACGTCCGCTCCTATCTCGGGAGTCCTCTGCACATGCTGTCATGCCAAAAAATATCACCGGTTGTGTGGGACAAACTGTGGAGGACGAAAAATCTTAAAGAGATGGCGAAACGCGTTCTGCACTTTGTCGAAAAGTGCCGCATCATAAAAAATGAGGATAATTTCTTTGTCTGGAATGCGTTAACAAAATGCGAAAAATGCATTTTTATGAACCATGTCGGCATTAGACACCATACGGATAGCGGCCTGGCGGCGCAAAACCGTAACAATATGGATTTTTATCGCCAATGGGCAGAGGGACTGGTGAAATATTCAAAATTTATCTTGGAAAATGAGGAGGATCCAGAAATTCAAAAAATGTACGCCAACTGGCACCCGAAAGTTAGCCAATTGGGCTTGGTGCTTAGGACCATTCCGCTGGAGGAAAGCGTGAGGATGTTTAACGAATATTTGGCCGCCTACCCAGAAGAACTACGCGCCACCGTTCGGCAACTCGTGAAGAAGCACAGCGGAAAGGCGCAGCCGCGGTCGCCGGCTATCTCCAACCATTGTCGCACTGGGGCTATCTGAAAATTCCTTGCGGCCGCTGTCTATCGCACTAGTGACGGCTCCGTGTGCGGAATTATCGGCTATCTTGGGCGAAAAAGGGCGAAAGAAATTTTGCTGGAGGGTCTCCGCCGATTGGAGTACCGGGGCTACGATTCTGCGGGCGTTGGCACCGTTGAAGGGGACGGCAGCCTCGCCGTCGTCCGCTGCGTTGGGCCGTTAGACGCTCTCGTGGAAAAACTTTCCGGCTGGAATTTGGCTGGAACGGTCGGCATCGGCCATACCCGCTGGGCCACCCACGGTGCCGTGACGGAGGAAAACGCCCACCCCCAGCTCAGCGCCGACGGTAGCATATTGCTGGTTCACAACGGTGTGGTGGAAAATTTTGCCTCCATTGCCATTTTTCTGGCGGAGCGCGGCTATCGGTCCCGCTCAGAGACCGACAGCGAAGTGTTGGCCAACCTCATCGCCTACCACTGTGCCAAGGAACCGCCGCAGCAAGGTCGTTTCTTGGATGGCGTGCGGAGGGCGCTCCTACACGTGCGCGGGACCTATGGTATTGCAGTGTTGGGCAAAGATTTTCCTGGCGAAATGGTGGGAGCCCGCAGCAGCTCGCCGCTCGTTCTCGGCGTCGGCGATCGGGAATTTTTTCTCGCCAGCGATGTGGCCGGCTTCGGCTCCCGGGCCCGGGATGCCGTGTTTCTGAACGACGGCGAACTGGTCCACATTCGGGAAAACAACTTTTCCATTTGCACATTGGGTCGCGAGCTGGTGGAGGCGGCTCTGGAAGCGGTGGAGTGGCAGGAGGCATTGGTGGAGAAAAATGGCTATCCCCATTTCATGCTAAAGGAGATTTTCGAACAGCCACAGGCATTGGAAAATGCCATGCGGGGCCGCTTTTCCGCGGATGGCAGCAGTGCCCACTTCGGCGGTCTGCGCATGTCGCCCCGGGAACTGCGTCAAGTGGATCGGATCGTCTTCTGTGCCTGCGGCTCCGCCCGCTATGCCTGCCTGGCGGCAGAATACGCCATCGAGCGCTTCGCTCGCATTCCGGTAGAGGTGGAATATGCCTCCGAATTCCGCTACCGCAACGCACCCATGGACCGCAACACGCTAGTCATCGCCGTCAGTCAGAGCGGGGAAACCATCGACACTCTCTCCGCCCTGCGGGAAGCCAAACGAAAGGGCTACCGCGTGTTGGCCGTCACCAACGGCGTGGGCTCATCCATTGCCCGCGAGGCGGACGGTGGCATTTACCAGCATGCGGGACCGGAGATTGGCGTCGCAGGCACTAAATCTTTCACTACGCAACTTTGCATTTTGACCATGCTGGCTCTCTACCTGGGCCGTCTGCGGGACCTCTCCTTCGAAGAGGGCGCGGAGATCGTTCAAGCACTGAAGGATTTGCCCCGGCTGGCGGAGGAAACACTTCGGCTGGACGAGGCCATCCGTGCTTTGGCCGTCCATTACGCTTCCTGCCAAAGCATGCTATTCCTGGGCCGCCAAAGCCTATTTCCCATTGCCCTTGAGGGCGCTCTGAAACTAAAAGAAGTCTCCTACGTGCACGCGGAGGGCTATGCAGCTGCAGAGATGAAACACGGGCCCATTGCCCTCATTTCCAAAGATTGCCCCGCATTTTTCCTGGCTTGCGATGGACCCATGCTGGGAAAAATTCAGGCCAACGTCCAGGAAGTTCGCGCTCGCGGGGCCGACACCGTGGCCATCGCCTGCGCCGGCACCTGTGAGGGCGAGCCCTTTGCCAATCGGGTGCTAACGATCCCGCGGAGCCACCCGGCGATCCAGCCCATTCTGGCCACTATCCCCCTCCAGCTCTTTGCCTACCACATGGGCGTCTTTCGCGACTGCAACGTTGATAGGCCCAGAAATCTGGCTAAGTCCGTAACCGTGGAATAAAAATACGGTTTTGACATTTATTGTCATGCGCGAACGCTTTTGTCGTGTTCCGCCTGGTGAGGATGCTCTTGCCGTTTTTGGGCGTATTTTCTTTTAGCGCCGCCGTGTCTCCGCCCGTTTCCATCTGCATCCCTGTCTACAACGTGGAGCCATGGCTGCCGGCGGCGTTGGACAGCGCCTGCAACCAGACTTTGAAGGACATCGAAATCATCTGTGTGGACGACGGCTCCACGGACGGCTCCCTCGCTATTTTAAAGTCCTATGCCCAAAAATATCCGCGCATAAAAGTGCTCGAAAACGGCCAAAATCGGGGATTGCTGTTCACTCGCATTCG
>JAIRMB010000057.1 GCA_031258995.1 Puniceicoccales bacterium | reverse complement strand
AGCTCCTTGGTGCGGAGCATTTTACGAGCGCGAATTCGCCGGCACGGCCCGCGGCAGCGCGGGCGGACTGGAAATCCCACAACCTTCGTTGAAGGGCGGCTCCACGGCCGGCGAGCTGGGCCTCTCCTACCGGCCCACCGCCGCCGCCGTCATCGACCTCTCCCTCCACGGCTCCACCGGCCGGCAGAAAAGCGTAAGCGGCTCCCTGCGAGTGAAATACAAATTCTGACCTCGCGGCTGGCACTGGTCCGTTGCGGCGTTTGACAGCAAAAGCTCCCGTTGACCTATGGGTGCGATGGGCTATGGTTATGCCATGGGCGGTTGGGAACATTTTAAAAAAAATTGGCTTTGGTTCGAAGATTTGGGAATCGGTCTGGATTTAAGTAAACTCAATCAGACCAACAAAGTAGCACAGAATAGGATTCGAGCAGCGCTGAATGCCATGGAGGCACTGGAGCGGGGGGCCATCGCCAATGGTACAGAAGGGCGACGCGTAGGTCACTACTGGCTGCGCGCGCCCGAACTTGCTCCCGAAGAGGATATTCGCCGAGAAATTATAGAAACGCGAAAGAGGGTTGAGTCCTTCGCCGCCGCCGTCCGCTCCGGCGCCATTGCCACCTCCGCCGGGCCCTTCACGGACCTGCTCTGTATCGGCATCGGCGGATCCGCGCTGGGCAGTCAGCTGCTCCTTAGCGCACTTCCGCCAAATGGGATGCGGGTGCATTTTCTGGACAATACGGATCCGGACGGCTTCGTACGAACCTTTCGGGCGATTGGAAAAAACTTGGGCCGGACGCTGCTGGCTGTGACTTCAAAATCCGGTTCTACGCCGGAGCCCCGTAATGGGCTGGCCGCATTTGAGGAATTGCTGCGGTCGAAAAATCTGTCACTCGCGGAGCGGGCCATCGCGGTCACCTGCGCCGGCAGCGCGCTGGACCGGCGGGCGGAGGAGGAATCCTGGCTGGCCCGATTTCCTATGTGGGATTGGGTCGGCGGTCGCACCAGCGTTTGCTCCGCCGTAGGCCTCCTGCCCGCTGCTCTCTGCGGCGCAGATATCGGTGCATTTTTGTCCGGCGCCGCGGCCATGGATCGGCTCACACGCGGACTAAAAAATAATCCGGCCCTAGAACTGGCCAGCGGCTGGTACGGCGCAACGGAGGGGCGGGGGGCGGCCGACATGGTGGTCCTGCCCTACTGCGACGCGCTGCGGGGCCTGTCCCCCTACCTGCAACAGTTGGCGATGGAATCCCTCGGTAAGCGACTCAGTCGAAAAGGGCAAACGGTTCACCAAGGGCTCACCGTCTACGGCAACCGGGGCTCCACGGATCAGCATTCCTATGTGCAACAGCTGCGAGATGGACTGGAGAATTTTTTCGTAACCTTCGTCGAGGTGCTGAGGGGTCAAGAGTCATGCACCGCGACGGCCCTGAAGGACGCCCGCGAGTACCTGGAAGGATTTTTTTTGGGTACGAGGGCAGCGCTTGGGGCGGAAGGCCGACCGTCGATCACGATCACGTTGCGGCAGGTGGACGCCCACGCGCTGGGACTGCTGGTGGCTCTGTTCGAACGGTCGGTGGGATTTTATGGCGAATTTATCGATGTGAACGCCTACGATCAGCCGGGAGTGGAAGCCGGGAAAAGAGCGGCGGACAGGTCCTTACAGCTGCTTGAAGACGTAAAAAAATTTCTCGCGGAAGCGGAGAAGGGACCGGAGGGGAAAGACGCGGAAGCCGTCGCGGCGGCGGTAGGTCAACCGGAAGAAACGGAAATGGTCTTCAAATGGCTTGAATTTCTTCGGGCACAGTCTAGGGAAAGTCTGTGAGGAGACGCATTTTCCGAAAATTTTCCCTGCTCAGTCTGCTCCTATGGGGTGCCCTGCTCGCCGGCTGTGCTGAGCAAAACCCGGATGACAGCCAGCTGCCCTGGGCACGGCCGGGGAAGTGGGAGGGGACCTCCTTTACGGCCGCCAAGGCGCGCCCGTGAGCGGCGATGGCTCCGGCAAGTTTCCGCCGGGGCTCTACGTGGTCGCTACGCCCATCGGCAATTTGGGAGATCTCTCCCAGCGGGCTCGGGACGTTTTGGCCGGCTGTGATTTGCTCGCCTGTGAGGACACTAGAGTAACGGGGAAATTGCTGGTCCATTTCGGCATTTCTGCGAAAATGCTCTCCTATCGGGAAGAGAACGAGCGCTCTGTGGCCATTGGCCTTGCGGATCGGGTGGGCGCCGGCTTGGCCGTTGCCCTCGCCTGCGACGCCGGCACGCCAGCCGTTAGCGATCCCGGCTTTCGGGCCGTCCGCGAGTGCCGCCGCCGGGGTCTGCCCGTCTACGCCGTTCCTGGGCCATCAGCTTCCACCACTGCACTTTCCGCGTCCGGCCTGCCTTCGGACCGGTTCCTTTTTCTCGGCTTTCCGCCTTCCCGTTCCCGGGCCCGACGGAAATTGCTATGCGAATGGAAAAATTTCACGGGTACGGTAATTTTTTACGAATCCTGCCACCGCATTGTCCCTTTCGTCGTCGAAACGCAGGAGGAATTGGGGCCAGACCGTACCGCCGCCGTCGGTCGGGAGCTCACTAAATTGCATGAAAGTTGGCATGTGGGCCCACTGGCAACGGTGGCGGGGACTTTGGCCCAAGAGCGGCCCCGAGGCGAATACGTGCTACTTATTGCGCCGGAAGGTTTTTCTCTTTAGATTGATTGCGGCTGGCGAATCCGTTCCAGTAAACTGGTGGTACTGAAGCCGGCAAGGAGAGATACGAACTCGATGCGGGCGCCGACGGCCCGCAGGGCCCGCAGTTCCTTGGAATCCAAGTCGCTCACAGTCCGGTCTCTGGCTCGCACATAGACGTCCGGGGCAAAGGCGCGAATTTCCCTATCGGCTCGAGTTCCATCAAAGATAAAAAGGCCATCCACCCAGCGGACGGAGTGAAGGGCGTAGGCCCGCAATTCTTGGGAAAGGATCGGCCGCCCGGGTCCCTTCAGCGTCCGGACGCTGTCGTCCGAATTGAGCGCCACAACGAGCCGATCGCCGAAACGGGCGGCTTGCTGCAAAAGGAAAATATGACCCGAATGGAGCAGATCGAAACAGCCGTTCGTCAAAACGATTCTACGGCCCTCCCGCCGCCAGCGCTCCCGTTCGGAACAAAGCTCAGAAAAAGGAGTAGCCCCCGGAAGGGCCGGTAAATTCACAGCGAACATACCGAAACCTCCATCGGCCGCTCCCCTCCCTTTCGATTTTCCGGTGGCCGATGGGGGCGAAAATCCACCATTTCCACGCGCACACGACGGCAGCCGTCCCGGCAAGATACGCTGAGCCGGACAGCGATGTCACAGGGCTGCGGAAGCGGCAAATCTTTGGCCAGGCCCCAGGCGACGCCCCAGACGGGCCCGTCGCGACCTCGAAATGTGAAATTAAAGTGCTGGCTCCGGCTGCCAAAAATCCGTGGCGGAATCAAAAAGCGCACGTTTTGGACCCCGAATGTGGGCTGTGGGTTTCCATAGCCGAACGGTTCCAATCTTCGTAGCTGGCGCACAAGGGACTGGGAGATATCTTCCGGATTTAGCCATTCGGCAATCTCCAGATCGTTGGCAACGTCGATAATCTTCAACGCCTCACTCACATGCACCTCAAAGGCTTCTCGAAAACGGTCCACATTGGAAATCGGCATGCCGATGCCGGCGGCTAGGGGATGGCCACCCCAAGAACCCAGGTGCTGGGAACACTTGGAAAGTAGATCTACCAAATTCAATCCGCACACGCAACGGCCGGAACCCTTCGCCATTTGCCCCTCTTCTTTGCTTAGCACCACGCAGGGCTTTCGATAGCGTTGCATCAATTTCCCTGCCACGATGCCGATGACGCCCGTATGCCACCTATCGTTGAAAAGTACAATGGAATTGCGATCGGCGTAGTCGGCTTCCACCATGCGGCTTGCTTCCTCCGTAATTTCCGATTCGATCCGCTGCCGTTCGGCATTCATTTCCGTTAGCTGTGCTGCGATGGCCTCCGCCCGCTCTCGACTTTCCGTGAGAAACATTTCCACGGGCAATGTGGCATCGGCGATGCGCCCGCTGGCGTTAATGCGGGGGCAAATTCGGTAGGATAGGTCTGCTGCGCTGAGCGGACTTCCCGACTCCATCTGACCTTGCGCGATGATGGCCCGCATGCCGACCCGGCGAGGATTCTCCAGCTCCCGGAGACCGTGTTTGACGAAGATGCGATTTTCCCCCGTGAGGGGGACCACATCGGCCACCGTCGCCAGCGCAACCAGATCCAACTGGGCCTGCAGGTCGTAGGAAAATGCAAGATCATTCTTTTTTTTCCGTAGCAACTTTAGCAGGCCGTAGATGCACTTAAAAACGAGTCCGCCGGTACAAAAGATACCGTGCCGAGCGCCGTCGGCGCCGCCGTGGCCGTTCGGGTTCACCAGTAATAGATTTCCATCGATCGGCCGCGTAGCCCGGTGATGGTCGATAACGATTGGCGTTGTGCCTCTGTCCCGGATCCATTGCAGCTGTTCAAGCGAGTTGGTGGCGCAATCCAATGCGATGAGCAAATCCGGCCGGCCATCGGCAAAGGCCCTGGCTAACACGTTCTGCGAGAGGCCGTAACCCTCGTCGAAGCGGCGTGGAATGTAATAGCGCACGGCCGCTCCGAAATAGCGCAGAACTCCAGCCATGAGGGCGGTGGAGGTGATTCCATCCACATCGTAATCGCCGATCACGGCAACGGTTTCCTTCCGTTCCAGCGCCTCCACCAGCCGTTCTGCAGTTTCCCGCAAGAGTAGTACGTTGAAGGGATCTTCCAAATTTCGCAGGTGAGGCTCTAGAAAAAAGCGCGCCGTTCTGGGATCCGAATGCCCCCGTGCCGCAAGTAATTTCGCCGAAATGCGCGGCACCCGTAAAAATTGTCGCAATTTCTCCGTCTCATCCTCATTTACTCGAAGGTCTCTCCAGCGCAACTGTCCACACATTACAACAATCGAATATGAGCAAAACTCGGCCGTCGCAACCACTTTTCCCTTCATCTCTCGGTCAAGAAAAAATTTTCGCGCGCCTTTTGCGGCCCATCGCCATCCGCCCTTTGCCGGAGAAACGCGAGGGCTCACAGTCATTTCCCATTTGACTTTTTCCGAGCATCATTTTCCAAATGCCCCTCCTGCCGTCTACGCAGACGGAACGGTTCCCCATGATCCTAGCCGGTTGCCAAAAATGCACGCTTATTGATTTTCCGGGAAAGGTCGCCTGCATCGTCTTTACGCAAGGCTGTAATTTGCGCTGCCCTTTCTGCCACAACTCGAAACTGTGGCCGCACGGGGAAGGAGGGACTTTCGCGGAGGAGGACTTTTTTTTCTTCCTTGCCGGTCGCCGAGAAAAGTTGGACGGCGTGGTAGTTTCCGGCGGAGAACCGACACTACAGCCGGATTTGGAAGATTTTTTGCGACGAATCCGTGACTTGGGTTTTGCGACGAAATTGGACACAAATGGACTTTGTCCCGCCGTGCTGACAAAATTACTAAACGAAAACCTACTAAATTTCGTCGCCATGGACCTAAAGCATGCACTTTCCCGCTACGCCCTTGCCTGCGGTGTGCCGGTTCCGACAGAGCCGATCCGCCAATCCTTGAACATCTTGAGGCAAAGTTCCATTGACTACGAACTGCGTACGACGGCCGTGCCTGGAATCCATAGCTTGGAAGATTTGGCTGCCCTCCGAGATCTGGTTGCCGGAGTACCCCGCTTCACTTTGCAAAATTTTTCGCCGGAATCTGCAGCGGATCCCTATTTGCGCAAAACAGCGCCCTTCTCAGTGGAACAGCTGGAATCCCTACGCCCCATTTTTGAAGCCGTCGTAGAAAAATTCACGATTCGCTAATAGGTAACACTCCTATGGTTGGTTTCCATTTTACCGCTATACATAATTAGCCAGCCCTGCGCAGGGCTGCAAGCCGAGTTCTGCAACTGGCATAATTATAATTCTATTAACAATTTTTATTGAATAAATATAGGATCTAAATAAAATAATGCCACATGTCCATTTTTGGACCATCCACATCAGTTTTCGATGCGATTTCAAAGGTGGCGCATTCTTTTGACGGAAATTCGCTAACGGCTAACCCATTCGTCATAGTCAGAAATGTGTCCGAAGCTTGGGCTAAACGCGAGGAGATGGGTGGGCTTTGGAGATTCATACTCTATCTTATTTCTCACAAACCCAACTCCATCCAACTCAGCAATGGTGCGAACCGAGATGATGTCGTTATGTATATTCCTCTGATAGTGAAAGAGTTAGCAACTATGAGCAAACCTGAGCAATTACGGGAACTAACGGCAGGACAAGACACACCAGACGCCGGCCTTGTGTATAATTTTGCAAAAATCGTCGCTGAACATCGGCAACTTGCGGAAGAACTTGTGCAGCTGTTAAACATCGCGATGAATGTCCTCAGCGAGGACCAGTTGAAAAGTCTGTTGGATCATGGAGGATTTTTTAGTGACCCACACGTCGCCGTTGCGAGCTCCCAGGCCGATGGAGATCTTAATTTCTATGCTTTTATTCTTCTTTGTATCAGGAATTCGCACGTTTCCTCAAAAATATGTGACCTGGCTAGGAAGGCGTTTCCCGTGGAAGAAGATTTAAGAACTTCCTCGACGGCTCCCTAGAGGCCGTTGCCGATGAGGATACCACCCGTGCGAATGCTACCACTAGCTACGTTAACGAAAAAGCAAAAAATCGCAATGGCGCTATTCTGATGGCGAGACTACATCAAAGAGGTGTTGAGGCACTTGCCGATTTCGATGTAAATGCACGTCCATTTATGGCGCTTCCGCGCGGTTTGACGTTCACCGACCCCGAAGATCTTGCCGCGCGCCTATTTGCACAGTCTGCCACTAAAAAGGGCATCTCTAAGGAAATGCAAGAATTTTTGAGAGTGCTTAACCCGGCCTTTCCCGAAAATCAGGCGGACTGCGTCCACACCGAAATTGTTGACCCGACTCTCGTCGAATTTCACGGCCCGCAAGAAAACTTTCTAGTGTTTGCCCACAATTTCTATGGCAAAGAAAGCGCAGAGTTCAGAGCCACAAGGAATTTTTTTATCCACCTGGCCGACCGAATTGGACGAGGAACGCGGGAAGGAAGGGCCCTCCTGGAATCCGTACGAAAGGTGGACGGCTTTATCGATATTGGCTGGAGCAGTGACTGTTCCGACTGTAAATCTTTAATGGTAGCAAAGGAGGTCCGCTTTGTGGGTGAAAACGCCTACGAAATCGGCCACTATGAGAGTGTTACGGAGCACAACAGGGCTGCGTCTGGCTGGCACCGGTGGAGTTTGAACCCGTGCAATTTTGCTTCTAAAGATTTAAAAATTCCCCTTCGCAGTTTTGTAGCGCTAAAAAATCTGCAGACCATATATGCGGGTGTCGATGCGACATTTTCCCCGCATGAAGCTGAAATGTTTCTCGAGCACAGCATAAACCGGAAATCCGCAATTGTATTCGATGGTGGATTACCTTCGACATTTTCAAGAGTCGAGTTTGATCGACTGGCGCAAAAATTTCCTGGCAGAATTGTCGTCTATGAACAATCCGCTTCGTCTTAGCGGGCCGCAATTTAAGCGTCTTCCCGTTTGCTGGGGAAAAAATTCACAATCGGCCCGCCCGCCCAATTTCCCGAAAAGCATCCGCCGGCCGCTGCTAATTTGGGCCAAAATAGGCCATGAGCGAGTCTCAAGCCGCCCGCAGCAGATCGTCGGCAACGGCGGAAGTGGCCGCCGGGAGATTTTTTTTCGTTAGACCTGCGAGCACGTTGCCGGCGCCGCATTCGACGAACTCCCTAGCGCCTAGGGACCATGCGCTTTGCAGGCAATCCTCCCAGCGCACCGGAGAAGTAATCTGTTTTCCAAGAAGATGGCGGATAAGTTCTGGATCTTCCACGGCCTGCCCCGTCACATTGGAAAGAATGGGAACAGACGGCGCGCCAATGGAAAGGGCAGCCATGTCCTTTGCAAAGCGTTCGCGGGCAGGAGCCATCAACGGGCTATGGTAGGCGCCGGCCACCATCAGCGGTACGGCCCTCCGAACACCGAATTCCGCCGCCCGCGACAGAGCAGTGGCCACCCGCTCCCGCGCCCCGGAGATAACGATCTGCCCCGGCGCATTGTAGTTGGCGACCGCGACGGCACAAATCCGACAGAGTTCCTCGATGGCCCTTCGCTCACCGCCCAGCAGGGCTGCCATGGCCCCCGGCACCGCTTCGCCTGCTTGCCGCATGTACTTCGCTCGCAGCGCCACCATTCGGAGTCCGTCTTCGAAAGTTATCGAACCGGCGGCTGCCAGTGCTGTCCATTCGCCAAGGCTGAATCCACCGCAGACGCGCAAATTTCCGAACCGCCCGCTGGAACGGAGCGCTAAAAACGCCCCATAGCCGGCCACGTAGAGGGCCGGCTGGCAAACCTCCGGGGTGGTCAGCGCTTCCAGCGGACCTTCCCAACAGATCTTGCGTAGATCACAGCCGAGAAGCGCCTCAGCCCGAGCAAAACATTCAATCGCATTCGGAAAGTGCGCACAGAGCACGTGACCCATGCCGACGAATTGGGACCCCTGTCCGCTAAAAAGCGCAGCCTGTCCCATTTCATCCACCGTAGGGACCTAATCGTAATCCTCGTCGAAGCGACCGCTCCGTCGCCGATCTTCCCCCCAGCGGTCTCCGCCTCCGCTGCGGCCTCGGTCCGATGGCCGTCCGTCACCGCCCCCACGGAAAGGGCGCCGTCCGCGGTCGCCCCCATTCCACTCCCGCCGCTGCGGCTCCCGCTGATGAAAATCTCCGCCCGGCGGGGCACCGCGCCGTTCTGTCGGCCGACCACCGCTCTGTCGACTTTCGTAGGGCACTCCGCGAGCGGCGCATAGGGCAGCCCGCCGGCTCAGTCGCACGCGACCCTTATCGTCGACGCCGACGCAGCAGACCACCATCTCATCTCCCACTTTGCAGATATCTTCCACGTTTTCCACCCGTCCATCGGCCAGCTCGGAAACGTGCACGAGACCTTCTTTGCCGGGCAGGCACTCCACGAAAGCACCAAACTCTTTGATCCCGCGAACGATACCACGGTAGGTCTTCCCCACCTCGATGGCGCCATTCATCAGCTCAATTTCTCGGACCGCCGCCTCCATAGACTCTTGGCTGGTGGCAAATACGGCCACACGACCGCTATTATCCTGGTTTACATCGATTTGAGCGCCGGTTTCCTCGGCAATGCGTTTGATATTTTTCCCGCCGGGACCGATGAGTGCGCCGATCTTGTCCGGCGGAATTTGCAGCTGCCGCATGTGCGGTGCCCAGGGCCGCAATTCCGGCCGGGCCGCAGAAATAGTATTGCGCATGATCTCTAGGATCTTAGCCCGCGCTAGACTATTGCGTTCGATGGCTTCCCGGGCAATGGCCAAGGGAAGTCCCGGGATTTTTAGGTCCAGCTGAAAGCCGGTAATGCCGGCCGCTGTTCCGGCGATTTTGAAATCCATATCGCCAAAATGATCCTCAGAGCCAAGGATATCGGTCAATAGGGCGTGGCGAAGAATTTTTCCGTCGCCATCCCGCTCCGTTATCAGTCCTATGGAGATGCCGGAGACCGGGTCTAGAATGGGCACACCGGCGTCCATAAGGGCCAATGTTCCGCCACAAACTGTTGCCATGGACGAAGATCCATTTGATTCGAGAATTTCAGAAACCAACCGAATGGAGTAGGAAAAAGTCTCCGCGTCCGGAATAACTGGCAGGAGGGAGCGTTCGGCGAGCGCCCCGTGGCCCACCTCTCGGCGGCCCGGCGTACCGAAGCGGCCTGTCTCCCCCACGGAAAAGGGCGGAAAATTGTAGTGTAGAATGAAGGATTTCTCATTGGTCCCGCCCGTGATGCCGTCCAGCGCCTGGGCGTCTCGGCTCGTGCCCAACGTCAGTGAAACCATCGCCTGAGTTTCTCCTCGCTGAAATAGGGAGATGCCGTGGGTCCGTGGCAAAAATCCGGCCTCGCAGCGGATGGGACGCAACTCGTCAACGGTCCGCCCGTCGGCCCGCCGGCCCTCATCCAAAATCGCTCGCCGGTAGAGTTCCTCCTGCAGTTCCTCGAAGGCCATTGCGACGGCGTGAGGCAAAACGCTTTCGCCCAATGCCTCTTTTGCCGATAGAATGGCTCGGTCGCGGATTTGTGCCACGGCCCCTTCCCGTTCCAACTTGGCCGGGAGACGGACCGCGGCGGCTAGCTCTTGGCCAAACCGTTCGCGGCAGTGGACAACGATCTCCTTCGGAGCGGTGAAGAGCGCAAATTTTCTCTTCGGACGTGATATCTTTTCTACGAGCCGCCGTTGGGCCTCCAAAATGGGCTGAATTTGCTCCTGCGCAAACTCTAGGGCTTCCAGAAAGCGCCGTTCGGAGATTTGGTCAGCGCTGCCTTCGATCATCAGCATATCTTGACCATTTCCCACGTAGAG
>JAIRMB010000076.1 GCA_031258995.1 Puniceicoccales bacterium | reverse complement strand
CGCAGTTCCAGGATTCCGGGCGGATAGCGAACTCAAAGACTTTATCCGGCATCTCGGCGAGCACGGCGTTGCCTACGCCTGTCGCCATCCCGCTATAACTCCCATAGATTCTTTAATTTATGGCATGCGCAAAGAAACGGCTACCGTCCCCTGCCTGCCCCTCATCACCGCCAGCATCCTCTCCCGCAAGTCGGCGGAGGGTGCGGAAGGCCTGGTGGTGGACGTTAAATGGGGTAACGGCTCCTACATAAAAGACGTGGAACAGGCAAAAACGCTGGGCCGCTCCATCGCCCGCACCTGCGATGCGTTCCAGCGGAAGTGCGTAGTGCTCGTGACGGACATGAATCAGCCGCTGGGCGACTCGGTCGGTACGGCGCTAGAAATTGAAGAGGCCGTGCGCTTTCTTCGAACGGAGGATGGCGAAGAGGACTTCAAACAGCTGGTTCTTCGGCTGGGCATGGAGGTGGTGCGGCTCGCCGGTGTGGCCGGTTCCACTCTCTCCGCCAAGCAGATGGTACAGCGCAGCCTGTCCAGCGGTGCCGCCTTCGAAAAGTTCAAAGAAATTTTGGCGGCCCAGGGAGCCGACATTTCCTATCTGGATGACACGGAAAAGTTGCCCAAGGCTCGTTTTGTGCGAAAATTGCCATCTCCTAAGCGCGGCTATGTGCACACGATCAACGCGGGCATGATCGCCCGCGGCGTCCGACTCCTGGCGGAGCGGCCGGACGGCACGATGGACCCGGCCGTTGGCGTGTCCAAGATCATAAAGGTGGGTGTGCAAATCAAACAGGGGGAACCACTCATGATGATCCACTACAACGATGAGAAAGCCCTTGAGGCGGGTCTGGAGTACCTGCGCAACGCCTACAGGCTTGCCCCTAAGCGGCCCAATACGGGCGAGCTCATTGTGGAACGCATCGCCTAGTCGGAGCTATGGCGCGGTTTTTGCCGGTTTTACTCGCCTTCTGCTGCGGGTGGGCGGAAGCCGCCGGCGAGAGGTTTTTTCTACCCACGGACAATGGGGCCGTACAGGACCCTGTCCATTATTTGCAGAACGTTGGCACCGTTCGGGGCAATGGCGGTTTCGGCATGGTGCGCGAGCAGGGCACCCGCTTCCACGGCGGCATCGACATCCGGCCGCTGCGCCGTCGGCCGGATGGGGAGCCGGCGGATGCGGTACGGTCCGTGGCGGACGGCACGGTCGTCTATGTGAATCGAAACCCAAAAATGAGCAGCTACGGGGTTTATGTGCTAGTGGAACACGACGGACTATCGCTGCCATTGCTTTCCCTCTATGGCCATCTGGCCACCGTCCGCGAAGAGATCGTCTCCGGCCGACGGCTTTCGGCTGGGGACCCGTTGGGCACCATGGGCCGCACGGCCGCCGACTATGTGATTAAGAAAGAACAGGCCCATCTGCATTTCGAGCTGGCGCTGCGTTTGGGCGAAGAGGAAAAATTTTCCCGCTGGTACCTGCTGCAGCGGTTTCCGACGGCCAACTGCCACGGCCAGTGGAACGGTCTAAACCTGGTTTCTTTGGATCCGCTCCCCCTCCTGCGGACCATCGGCGAATTTTCTCTGGCCGAGCACGTCCGCCGCCTGCCCACCGCCTTCGAAACACGGATTCGAACGGGACAGCTGCCTCCATTCCTTCGCCGCTACGGCGCTCTGTGGGACGGAAATACCGATGAACCGGGCGGAGATTTTTTGGTGGAATGGACCTGGTTCGGCCTCCCGAAGCGCTGGCGGCCGCTGCCGCCGTCCGATCTTGGCATGGCTACTGCAACGGAAGTGACTTTGCTTCGATGGGATCCGGGATGGTTGGCCAGCGCCAGCGCTCGCGGCACGCTCCAACGGGGGCGGAACGGCTTCGTGCGACTCGGCGAGCGGACGCTGGACACGCTAGAAAAGATTTTCGGCGATTCCGTGAAAACGCTTGATTCGCCGGCGGTCAATTTTAGCAATGGCGGCGGGATCGGAAGATGAGAGACGAATATCTCGAGAAAGCGCTGGAGGTTATTCCGAACAAGAACGTCCTGATCAACCTTGTCTCTCAGCGTACTCGCCAACTTCGCCGAAAAAATGACAGCGCCGTGGAATCGCTGGAGCATTTGGAGCTGGAAGATGTTGCCCTGCGTGAAATCATTGAAGGGAAACTCACCTACGAGCTCTTCGAAGAGGAAGGGCAGGATGATTTAAACCCTTTTGTCCCGACATTGGGCAGTTAGTTTTTCATGGCCAGGGGGGCTGAAGAGATCTGCAACCGCAAGGCTTTTCATCGTTACTTTATTTTGGAACGGCTAAGCGCGGGTGTTGTCCTTTTAGGAACGGAGGTAAAGGCCATTCGGGATGGCAAAGTGCACATTGAGGAAGCCTTTGTGCGCATTGGACGTGATAGCAGGCCGTGGCTCCACGGGGCCCACATCGAGGCCTATTCCCATGGAACGGACGCCAATCATTTGCCCACGAGACCACGACAACTGCTTCTGCATAAACGCGAAATCGTGCGCTTGCGGGTAGCGGCCGAGAAGGAGGGCCAGACGGTGGTCCTCCTCCGTCTCCACCTGCAGCATGGACTGGTAAAGGCGGAACTGGGGCTCTGCAAAGGAAAACAGCTCCACGACAAGCGGGAGAGTCTTCGTCGAAAAACGGTGGAACGGGAGATGGAGCGGGCCATCGCGCAGCGGCGGAAACGGGGTTAGAGTTGCAGCTTGGCCCGTTGGAAAATCACTTCCAGCGCGTGGAAAGCGGCGTTCTTCTCGGCCACCTTCTTACTGGAGCCGGAGCCGATGCCGAGAAGCTCTTTTTCGCAGTAGAGGGCAACGCTATAGATGTGTTCGTGGTCTTCTCCGGTCTCCGCAATGAGGCGATAATCGAGGACGGAGTTAGGCCGGAGCGCGCAGATGAGCTCCTGAATGCGGCCCTTTGGATTGGTGCGCTTGAGTTCCCGTTCCAGCCGTTCAGCGAATGGCTCGTACCAGCCGAGGAGTACTTTCTTTACTTTGGCGTACTTAGAATCAAGAAAAATGGCCCCTATGAGGGCCTCGAACACGTTTTCATGGAGAGAATCGCGCTGCTGCGGATTTACCACCGCCTTTAGGCGGATAAGAGGGCCCAGCTGCAATTCGCGCGCCATTTCGGCCAGAAACCGGCCGTTCGTAAGGGCCGTCCGGTACATGGTAAGGTCTCCTTCCGATTTTTCCGGGTAGCGGCGGTAGAGCTCTTCAGAAAGGACGGCCGAAAGGATGGCGTCGCCGAGGAATTCCAGCCGTTCGTAGTGGGGAATGCCTTCGCCGCAGGAGGGGTGTGTCAGCGCCGTTTCGAGGAGAGATTTTCGGCGAAAGCGATAGCCGATCAGTTTCTTTATGCGGTGCGGTGATATGCCATTTTCCACTTCTATTTTCTCCTAATTCGCCGCTAAAAGCAGCGACGGCAGTTGTTTACTAAGAAAACGGCACCAATCCCCTACGGCAGGGGCGGCGCCGAAAGACACGGAAAGAATTTTCTCCAATGAGAACCAGCCCACATCTTCCACTTCCCGTTCGCTCATCGCCAGGTACCCGCCGACCGGAACGGCGGCATAGAGGAAGGACATGTGCTCATGGCCCGGCAACTCTTCGTAAATGCGGAGTCCGAAGGGCTGTACAATGGCCATCTCTTCGGCAAACAGGGGCGCCGGCGCGCCGACCAGGCGGACGGCGATGCCCGTCTCCTCTTGTGTCTCCCGTACGGCAGTAATGTCGGGCCGTTCGTTTTCTTCCACGTGCCCACCGGGCGGGATCCAGCAGCCCCGCTTGCGGTGGCGAATTAACAGAAAATTCCTTGCGTCGATGTCATAAACAAAGGCGGAGGCACAAAAGTGACGCAGCGAGCCTTTTTCAGCGAGATTTCTATCTCCCAACGCCCCGGAATTTCCATCCCAACGACCCCCCTCCATTAGGGAACGCGAGTGTGAGCATTGCCACAAATCGTCAAGAAATTTACTAAGAATTTTCCCCCTGTTCGTGAATGGGGCACCATCCCTTCCGTAGCGGCCGACAGTTTTCGTAAAAGAAAAATTGCTAGCAAAGGAGCCGAAGCTGGCTTTCAATTTCCTCCAGAGAATCTTCCGAGAGG
>JAIRMB010000026.1 GCA_031258995.1 Puniceicoccales bacterium | reverse complement strand
GGTCCACAGCCGCCTTTGTGTTCACTTTTTCTTGTGTAATGCGCTGCTCGGACAGGGCGGCCGCCTCGTCTACGAATATCCCTATGGCTTGTGTGACCTTCTCCCAAAGGGCAAGATCGGCGTGCGGGCTAGAATAGTAAGCTTCCAACGCGACCGCGACAGCTTTACCAGATTCAAAATCTCCCAGATGATAGCGTCTTACCATGTGCAGGGCAGCCCGCTCGCCCCTGATGCCGCGCAACTCGGTAAAGCACATCATCGCCATTTGTTTATCGCCAACGTTCGCCCGCATCACGGCAGACACACCCGCCTCCTGTTCCGCCAAGCTCCTGAGCCGGTCAGCGAGCATAGGATCCATTAGTACGCCGTCGCACATGTTTTTGCCTCCGTCTGCGTGGAGGGCGGCACGAAACCGCGAAGGGCGCGACGCGAAAGTTGCATTTTGTGATTTTTTTACTATATACACGACGAGGTGTTGTGCACCTGCAATTAGTTTTCCGAAGATGTCAAGCTCTTTCTGTGCCGAATTGCAAAGCTACTCCCTTAAAAATCTGCTCGAGCGTGGTCGTATTTCCATAGAGCCAGCCAACGCTCCTGGCCCGCTATGGCTAGCTTAAGTTACGGAGTTGGTAGTTTTTCCATCGGAGTCATAATTTAATTTTTAACCAAATTTTCGTCGAAACGGGCCGGCTTGTCCATTGGAAATCAATGATGCCAAAATTCGAACTTTTTCGGAGTCATAGCGCCAGGGCGATCCGACGCTTGAAGCGAAGCGGAACTCGAAAGGCCCCATCGGAGGCAGGCAAGCCAGCTATGAATGAATTTGCAAGAAACCTACGCACGCTGAATTGCGTAGGCCAACGGACCGGTTAGTCCGCGCGGAAACCGTACTCACTCAGGTCAGCCCGGCTTGAAAAGCCATTGGAATGGCGATGAGATGTTCAAGCACGTGAACCGATAGGCTGTTGCGAAAAAAGTCTTTCTCCCGCTTGAAACCGTCCGTTAGCAACTCCCCACTTACGGATGGCAGCAGCCGCCCGATACTGTCTCCAAACGGAAGAAAGATGCACTCATCACAATCTAAAACAGTCGTACGCTCCGCACTCACGAACCAATCACTCTTTTCCCGGTTGCCCTCCCCATCGCAGGTGCGGACGGCAATCGAGGATTTTCCCTGGAGCTCAAGAAAGGTCCTAGTCTGGATTAAGGAAAAAAATGGAGCCATCGCCGCTTGACCCGGCTGCCCCAAAGGCCTAGATAGTGCCATTCGTGGATCTGCCGCGGGTGGGACTGGGACGATGGAACAGGAAGATGTTGGCGCCATTGCGCCGGTGGGGGTGGAAGGCGATTACAATGCCGACAAGATCCAAAAGCTGGAAGGTTTGGAAGGTGTCCGCCGCCGGCCGGACATGTACATCGGCGATACGGGCGAGCGGGGCCTGCATCACTGTGTTTTTGAGATCGTAGATAACTGCATCGATGAGGCCCTGGCCGGCCGCTGCGATTCTATCGCCGTCACGGTTCACGGCAGCGGCGCCTGCACTATCACTGACAACGGCCGCGGCATACCGGTGGATCCGCACCCCATCTACAAGGTTCCGGCCCTGGAACTCGTGCTGACCAATCTCCATGCTGGAGGAAAGTTTGGCAAGGGTGCCTACCAAGTGTCGGGCGGATTGCACGGCGTGGGAGCTAAGTGCGTCAACGCCCTTTCCGACCGCTTCGAGGTAGAGGTGCGGCGGAGCGGCAGAATTTACCGAATGGTCTTTTCCCGCGGAAAGGTGCTGGAATCCATGCATATTGTCGGGAATGCGCAAGGCACGGGCACGAAGATCACATTTTCTCCAGATCCGGAAATTTTTCGCAACGGACGAGATTTTCGCTACGAGCTTTTAGCTAAACGGCTCCGCGAGTTGGCTTTTCTTAATCCGGGGATCCGCATCCGGCTCGTCGACGAGCGGGAGGGTGGAGAAGCGGAATTCCATTTCGAAAAAGGCATCGCCGAGTACGTGGGCTTTCTTAACGGCGGCAAAGGGGTGCTCCACGCCGAGCCGATTGTCTTCCAAGGCTCTGCGCCGGCGGAGGGAGACGGGCAGGTGATCGTCGATATCGCCATCCAGTACAATGACGGCTATGGGGAGCAAGTCTACGCCTATGCCAATTCCATCTGCAACGTGGAGGGTGGCACCCACCTATCCGGCTTCCGCACGGCCCTCACGCGGGTACTAAACAGCTACGGGAAGCAGAACAATTTACTGAAGGATAAGGACCCGGCCATTACCGGCGACGACGTGCGGGAAGGATTGACGGCTATCGTGTCCGTAAAAGTGCCGGAGCCTCGCTTCGAGGGGCAGACCAAGACTAAACTTTCCAACGGTGAGGTGGATGGCATTGTCCAAAAGATCGTCGGCGACTCTCTCAAGTACGCCCTCGAAACCACGCCGGCCCTAGGAAAAAAAATTATCGAGAAGTGTCTGGGAGCAGCCAGAGCCCGAGAGGCGGCCCGAAAGGCGCGTGAGACCGTGCGGAAGAGCGCTTTGGTCGGAGGCGGATTGCCAGGAAAGTTGGCCGACTGTTCCGAGAAAGACCCGTCACTCTGCGAATTGTACATCGTGGAGGGCGATTCGGCCGGCGGCTCCGCCAAGCAGGGCCGGAATCGGGCCACCCAAGCCATTTTGCCCCTACGCGGAAAGGTCATCAATGTGGAGAAGGCGCGCATCGACAGGGTACTGGGCAACGCCGAAATCCGCGCCATGGTCACGGCCTGCGGCACCGGCGTGGGAGAATCGGCCGATTCCAGCTCCTTTGATATTTCTAAGTGCCGCTACCACAAAATTATCATCATGTCTGACGCGGACGTGGATGGCGCCCACATCCGCACTCTCCTGCTCACTTTCTTTTTTCGTCAGATGCGGGGACTTTTGGACAGCGGCTACGTCTATATCGCCCAACCGCCCCTCTATCGGATCAGACGAAAGAAACAGGAACGCTATGTGCAGGATGACAATGAAATGAACAACATTCTCCTAGAGCTCGGCGCGGAGGAGCTCACCCTGTCCCGCCTGGCGGATGGCCACATTTTTTCCCGGGAACAGCTGGAAAAATTGCTCCCATGTCTCTGCCGGATCGAGTCCCTCGGCGCCAGCGTCCGTCGCCACGGCTGTTCACTCGGCGATTACCTGGATCGGCGCGGCTCCGACGCCTATCGGCTACCCCAGTACCTGGCCAAAATTCGCATCGGGAACGGAGAGCAATTTTTTTTCTTGGAAAATGATGACGCACGGGCGGAATTTTACCGGTCCCACGATATCGTGGAAGACAGCTTCGACGGCGTGGTGAGCCGCGATGTGACGTTGGGCGGCGTTCTGCTGCGAGAGCGCATTTTAGTGCAGGAAATTTTCGAAGGTCCCGCCCTCTCTACGGCTCTGGAAGAGATGGCCGACTGTGGTTTTTCCGTGGATCGTTTTTCCCCGGCCGGCGGACATCGCTACGAACTGTCCGACGGAAAAGGATTTAATGAAAAATTGGATAGCATTTTGGCACTGCCCGAGGCAATCCGCGCCAACGGGAAGAGAGGGCTCACCATCCAGCGCTACAAGGGGCTGGGAGAAATGAATCCTTCCCAACTCTACGAGACAACGATGGATCCCAAGCGGCGCAATTTGCTGAAAGTATCCATCGCCGATGGGGCGCTGGCCGACGCCACCTTCTCCATGCTGATGGGTGAAGATGTGGAAATTCGACGCGCCTTCATAGAGGACAATGCTCTTAATGTGAGTTATCTAGACATTTGAACGGAATAAAATGGTAAGCGATAGAGAGAGCGGGGAAGGCGTGGCCGAAGGAGAGCCGTCAGCCGCGGAAATGATCGGAGCCGAAGGGGGCCACGCGACGGAACGCTTCATTGATGCCAGCATCGTGCAGGTGATGCGGACCGCCTACCTGGATTACTCCATGTCGGTGATTGTGAGCCGGGCTCTGCCGGATGTGCGAGACGGGCTCAAGCCGGTGCAACGGAGGATTCTTTACGCTATGCTGCGGGAAGGACTGCTCCCCAATAGGCCCTTCGACAAGTGTGCGGGCGTCATCGGTGAAGTGCTTAAAAATTATCACCCGCACGGCGATTCCTCCGTTTACGACGCCCTCGTGCGACTTGCCCAGTCCTGGGTCATGCGCTACCCGCTCATTCGGCCGCAGGGAAATTTCGGCTCCGTGGATGGCGATCCGGCGGCGGCCTACCGCTACACGGAGTGCAAGTTGGAAAAAGTTTCTGAGGAAATTTTGCGGGATCTGGACGAAGACACGGTAAACTTCGTGCCCAATTACAAGGAAAGCACCTACGAGCCGGCCGTACTGCCCTGCGCTTTGCCCAATTTGCTCCTGAACGGCTCCACCGGCATCGCCGTCGGTATGGCCACCAACATCCCGCCGCACAATTGCAGAGAAATCATCGGTGCCGCGCTGGCCCTCATCGACAATCCCCACCTGGACTACGAAGAGCTGGCGAAAATCGTGCGGGGGCCGGATTTTCCCACCGGCGGGGAGGTGGTCGGCTACGAGGGCATTCGCCGCTACTTGTGCACGGGTCGTGGCATTTTAAAAGTGCGCGGAAAGGTCGTCTGTGACGAAATGAAAAATGGCCGGGAGCGGATCCTTATCACGGAGCTGCCCTACGCCGTCAATCGGGCCAGTCTGGTGGAAAAAATCGCCGAGCTGGTTACGGACAAATCCATCGACGAAATTTCTGAAATTCGGGACGAATCGGACGAGAATACCCGCATTGTGCTAGAGTTGAAGCGGGGCGAGTCGCCGCGGGTGGTGATGAATAAGCTTTTTCTGCATACGCCCCTAGAAAGTTCCTTCGGCGTGATCCTTTTGGCCCTGGATGGAAAGCGGCCTAAACAAATGTCCCTCAAAGAAATGCTCGAATTATTTCTCGAGCACCGGCGGGACGTGGTCACCCGCCGCACCCAATTTCGTTTCCGGAAGGCGGCCGCCAGGGCCCATTTGCTAGAAGGCTTTCGCATTGCCTTGGAAAACTTGGACGATTTTGTACGCACAATTCGGGCGGCGGATGGCCGTGAGCAGGCAAAGCGGGAAATTCTGCGCCGCTATCCGCTCGACGGGGTCCAGGTCGACGCCATCTTGGAGATGCGCCTCTACCAACTCACCGCACTGGAGCGGACTAAAATTGACGGCGAATATGAAGAACTCCAGCGCCACATCGCCAACTACGGGGACATCTTGGCCGACGGTTCCGTGCTGATGGGACTCATTCGCAAAGAATTGGAAGAATTGCGGGATAGCTACGGGGACGAGCGAAAAACCCGCATCGTACCGGCAGATGGCGAATTCCGCATCGAGGACGTGATCCCCAACGAGTGCTGCGTCATCACGGTCACAAAGGAAGGGTTTATTAAGCGTACGGCCGCAGGTGTCTATAGTACGCAACGGCGGGGCGGGAAGGGGGTCATCGGCGCCGGCCAGCGGGAATCGGATTCGATAGAGCACCTCTTTTCCGCTTCCACCCATGACCACATTCTTTTCGCCATGGAGAACGGGCGGGTCTATGTGCAAAAGGTCTACGAGATCCCGGAGGCAGCGCGGACGGCCAAGGGCCGCTCTCTGGTGAATGTGTTACAGCTGCAGGAGGGAGAGCGGGTTGCCGCCATGCTCTGTGCACAAACCTTTGACTCCGACAAAAATTTAGTCGTGTGCACACGGCTGGGGGTGATCAAAAAGACGGCCCTCCGTGACTACGCTAACTACCGCAAGGGCGGCATTATTGGCATCAAAGTGGACGAGGGGGACCGGCTCATCGACGCCCACCTGACATCCGGTTCCAACGAACTCATGATCGTGACAAAATTGGCCATGTCGGTGAAATTTCCCGAATCGGACCTGCGGATCCAGGGCCGAGCCACCCGCGGTGTGCGGGGGGTGACGCTCCGTCCCGGCGACGAGGTGCAGCTGCTTACCGTCGTGGACGATTCCGCCTCCCTCCTGCTGGCCACGGAAAACGGCATCGGAAAGCGCTCTCACTTCAGCGACTATCGGCTTCAGCGGCGGGCAGGAGTTGGGGTCATCGCCATGCGCACCAAGGCTCCCATCTGTGCCGCTCTGAGCGTCCGCGAGGAAGACGAGATCATGCTGCTCACCCGTCAGGGCCAGGCCGTCAGAACTAGGGTCTCCGACATCCGCATTATCGGACGAACCACCCAAGGCGTGCGGCTTATCAACTTGGCACCCGGCGATGCGCTGGTGGGCATCAGCCCCGTCTTGGAGACGGAAGAGTGAACGAAGGCCGCCCGGTTCCGGGTAAATTTTCACATTGCTCTGTGCATTGAGGCGCTATGCGTACGGCGAGGGGTTCGGTCGTCGATTTTTTTTAGCAGCTGCAGATTTAGAAACTACTGCCATTGGCGACCAACCCTTGACCGGCGGGACGCGACTCGATAGGGAGCGAGCGGTGGTTGCCTTTTGGGGAAGATTTTTTCAACGACTATTGCGATCGACCGTCTTGCTTCTATGCGTTCTAACCTCCGTTTTCGCGCTTTTGCGGGCTGTGCCTGGCGGACCATTCGACGGAGAGCGGGAATTGCCTCCGGAAGCGACTGCCGCCCTGCAAGCCCACTACGGCACCGACAAATCGTTTTTGCGCAGCTATTTTCGCTACGTTGGCCGGACCGTCCGGGGCGACTTGGGACCTTCTTTCCGCCAACTGGGCTGGTCCGTCAACGAACTGTTGGCGGATAAGGCTCGAGCCAGTTTTGAATTGGGCGCCTATGCGTTTTTATTGGCCATCCTGCTAGGCGTTCCCTGGGGCTGTTGGGCTGCCTTTTATCCGGATAAATTCTTTTGTCGTACAAGTATGTCAGCTGCCACGGTCCTGATCTGCATTCCCAGTTTCGCGCTTGGTCCTTTGCTGTGCCAAATTTTTTCCCTCCGGCTCCATTGGTTGCGGGTCATGGGTTGGAGCGGATGGCGTTGTAAAGTACTCCCTACTATTACATTAGGACTTATTCAGGCCGCGTTTTTGGCCCGCCTGACCCGCCGCTCCCTGGCCTGCGAATTTGCCCGGCCCTACGTGCGAACGGCTCGGGCTAAGGGTCTCTCCGAAGGAGCCATATTTTGGAAACACGTCTTTCGCAACGGTATCGGGCCAATCATTGCCTACGTCGGGCCCATTTGCGCCGCCCTTCTGAGCGGGACTTTCGCCGTGGAAAATATTTTCCACATTCCCGGTCTCGGCCGACTTTTCATTGAGTCCATCGGCAACAGGGACTACGGGGTGGTGACGGGCATCGTGCTGCTCTATTCTCTTCTCATCTTAATTTGCAACTTTTTTGCTGATACGCTACTAGCGGCCATCGGTCCCCGCTCTGGCAGTGGCTAGGGATCCTTCACAGCACCATGGAGGCAATCCAACCGCCGGCAAAGTATGGCAACGCGCAGTGGAGTATGGATGGCAAGACACAGTCCCGCAAATGGTCAAATTGGCCGTCCGCGGAAAGCCCAGAGCTGATGGCGTTATTCGAGTCGGATACAGGCGAGGCGGGGTCGCCGGGCACGGCAGAGAAGGCGACGATGGCGGCGGTGGCGGTGGGAGAAAAACCCAGAGAAGTGCAAAGAGGCACATATACGGCAGCTACGATCGGAATGGTGGCGAAGGAGGAGCCGATCCCCACCGCGGTGAACGTTCCGACGGCGAGCATGAGAAAAGCTGCCAATGGCCGGCTGCCGCCCACGGCCGCGGCTAAAATGGTGCTCAAACTGGTCACACCACCCGTCGCTCGCAGTACGGCAGAAAAGCCGTTGGCGATGATCATAATGGTCGCGATGGGGGCCATCATGCGAATCCCCTCCCGGGACAGCATATCCATGCGATTACGTCTTACCGTGCCGGTGATCCATAGGGTAAGAATGCCTGCCACGATGCCGGCCAGCATGTTATTGCCCGTAAGAAGCTGAACTGCAAGAACGACGATTAGGGAAAGGGCTGCGCCGGTCAATCGGCGGCGGGAAAGCTTCGGCTGTTCTGGGAGAGCGAGGGCCCGAATGGGCGCCCGGTCGTAGGTTCGCTTGCGGCCGTATGAAATAAGAAAAGCGGTAACCAAGCCAACGACGACGCAGGCGATAGGAATGGCGACGGCTCCGTAGGCGCCAGCCGTGGAAATGGCAAGGCCGTTGGTCCGAAGATTTTTTACTAAAATATCGCAGAGAAAGATGTGTCCAAATCCGATGGGAAACGCTACATAGGCAGTGACTAGTCCGCAGGACAGTCCGCAAGACACCGCTCGTCGGTCCAGCCCCAGCCGCGCCATCGGCGCCAAGAGCGGCGGAATGAGAACGGGAATAAACGCAATGTGAACGGGAACTAAATTCTTGCAAAGTAAAGCAATGGCCGTTAGCGGCAGCAGGATCCGCCAGCGGGAAAAATTTTTTTCAGGGTCGATCGGCAATAGATGCCGCAGGACCCATTCGACCAGCCCCGCGTCGGCGAGGCTGCAAACGAAGGCGCCGAGGAGGGCGTAATTGACAGCTATGGCGGCGCCGGGGGCTAGCCCGCCCTGAAAGCTGGAGAAAATTTCCGGCAATGCCATTCCACCCAGCAGGCCGGCGTAGAGGGATCCCAGCAGTAGCGCAATGGTTACGTGCACGCGCAGAAGAGAAAAGAGCAGCATGGCTGCCACTCCGCCAAAAACCGGATTAATGAACAGGTCCACGGAAGCCGATGGCTGTACAGACAACCGGGCCAGGCAACGTCAATTTCCCAACTTTTGCCAGCGAACAAGCGAATCGCTCAAATTTTCCCTGACGGGACGACTTGGCCGGTTGCCTCGGATGGTTTTTGCACCCGATCGACGTAGAGGGCGGACAAGAACATTTGGACGGAAGCGGCCCGTGCACTGCCATCCAAGACACAGAAGAGCACCCAGGCGACTTCGCGTGTTTTTCGAAAAAAGAAACCGAAAAAAATTAGAACGAGAAAACTCACAAAGCGCTGAAGAGCAATACTTTTATTTTGACTGACATTCGACAGGGCCTGAGCGACCAGGCGATCTAGAGCCGTGGCCGGATCAGTAACACTCTCCCACGTAACCTTCTGCAAAGTGCGTACGCCCTGCATGGCGAAACAAACGGTAGCCGAGCTCGCGCCTTTGTAATCCGGCGCATTCACAAATTTTACCAGATCGCTGACCGGATCTGCCGGCGCCTCCCCCTTGGGTTTCGATTGAGACGGCGGAGATGACTGCACCAGGGCGTCCACCAGCCGAAAAAGCAGGGTGGCATGGGGAACATCCTTCACGGTAAACCGTCGCGGTTTTGTTGAGGCAGGCACCTGGCGAGCGGCCCCGCCGCCCGGCTGCCTCTTCTCGGCGGCCATGAGGCTGACAGACTCGTCCCATTTCGGCGCCAGAGACCGGAGCAATTTCACATTCGTGGAATCCGATCCGTTTCCAAATAGGACAATACGACCCTCATTTTCATTTCGGGAAGTGTACAGCGTCCTCAGGAAAGCGCGCAACCCCGCTTCGAATTTAAGTCCTTTATCTTTTCCTTTCTCGAGAAGCCGGTCGACTACGTCCTCCATCGTGGCGGTCTGGCCGAAATCGTTCGGCGAAAAGCTAGGCTTTCCCTTTCCGTCGCCACTCTGCAGCGTGCCTTTCCCGGATGCAACCAAATGGGCAACATGGAGAATGGATGAACCGGACAGCGCCCGCACGGTTTCATCCCCGCCATTCAAAAACGAATCCAATAAAATTGCGTCACAAACCGCCTTACGATTCTCGTCAGTCCCGTCCCTATCGCGAATATCTTGGGTGAACTTTGCCAAATTTTCGCGCTCTTCCTCGGTCAATAGCTGGAACATTCCGCTTAGCGGCGCGGAACAGGCACTCACCTGATCGACAAGTCTAACTCCTCTCTTTGCTACTAAATCACTGTAAGCTCGCTCGATGACGCAAAAAATTCGATCCGGACCCAGGGACACCTGCCCATGGCCATGGACAAAATAGTAGTGCAAAATGGCATCGCGAAGGATGTTCCCATCCTGACAGGCCCATTCTAGGAGGCGAGCGTGGTCAAAGGGCGGCTCGAATGTTCCCTCCAGGAGGAACTTCATAGCCACAGAAACATTGCGCACGGTACCGTAGTTATCCGGCTGATCCACATCAGCCATGCTTCCGATTTCACTAAGAATCTCGGTAACGTCGTCCACGGGCAATTCTTGGCGCACTTCGAAAGGACAAGCGCTGTCGTAGAGCATTCTCGCTAAAAATGGCAACCGCACTTCATTTCGTAGCGTCCTATCCGCCGCATCTTTCTTTGCAGAACCGCCCAACTGACCATCACTCCACATTTGCAACACTACGTCTTGCGGAATTAGGTTTAGGAGATCGGCTCTTCGAAACGTCACCCCCAGGCCGGCATTTGGCTGATCGTCATCAGCAAAGAGGTTCAATGCATCGATAAATGCTTTCCAATAGCGAACCCTATCACGCTCAGCGGTGCCGGGGTAGTAAACATGCTTCCCTTCTATGTCGACGGTGAAGAGAGAAACCTCCAACAAGGCCAGCCGAACGTCCTCTTCTTGCAGTGTGAAAACATTCGTGGTGGTGCCAGCCGGCATCAACGTAGGGAACATCCTGCGAAAAATGGCTAAGCGGCGGGGACTAGCTGGGTCTGTGACGTAGGAAACTAGGGATCTTGCATCTGTTATGCCTGCCAACGCGGGGACATTCCGCCACGCCACGCCACCGCTATTGGCAGCATGGTGAACTACGGCCACCATATCCAACGACGATATGGGCAAATTATCCTTCCCGAAGAGCGCATGGGCAAGGACCGCGATCTCCGTATGATTATTTTTTCTCGTCACATCCTTGCCAAACAACTTCGCGTAGAAGCACTTTTGATCTGGGTCTAGCGGAACAGATTCGTCTTCAGGATAGGCATGATATTTCGACAGCTCCTCTAGCGCATCAGCAAAAGTTTTATCTAATCCGAACGTCCTAAGATCGACTCCGTCGTAGAGACTCTGCAGCGCATCTCGGATTTGCGGAACGGATAGCCTGCGGCAGCGCGCATTTTTCAGTTCGTTTTCTTCTGTCGGATTTTTCGCCGGACTTTTTCGGGAAAAGTAGGCCGTCTGCAATATGGCCAATCTGGGATTGGCTTCGAGATCGGAGCCTACCGCATCTAGTGCCCCGCCGTCGTTCAACAGATCAAAAACTCTGCCGTCCACGCGAGCCAGCACATCCCCGTTCATTTTTTGGACGGCTGCGCCGAATTCGTCGAAAGCGTGGGGATCGCTATTTGTGCTGTTCAGCACTTCCACGACCTGAGCGGCACTTAATTCCTCTATGCGATCGTCTCGAAAAAACGCCTCCTTCAGGAGCGCCAGGCGAGCGGAAAAATTATCGGCCGCATTGGCCGGCCGGTCCAGCTGCCGCGCAGTATTGAGTTTTATAAATGTTTTGGTGCTAGTTCTGCCCAGCACGTCTCCATTTGCCTGAGTAAGGCCGAAAGCCGTCAAATCAATCCCACTATCGATAGTTTTGTATACGGCAACAATTTCCTTATCGCTCAATTTATCCTGCCATCGGTCGTCCTCAAAAAAAGCCTTTTGGAGGAATGCCTTATAAATGTTCAGGGCTAGCGCGCCCGGCTGGCCCTGCGGGTGATCGCGCGAGTAGGCAAGAACTGCGTCGAAGACGGCAATTCCGGCAGCGCTGTTGATGAAAATTTCGGGTAGCACATCCGCCTTCGTGTGAGTAAGGCCGAAAGCCGTCAAATTCGTCCCGG
>JAIRMB010000070.1 GCA_031258995.1 Puniceicoccales bacterium | reverse complement strand
CCCGAAAAACGCGCAAAAGGCTGCTAAAAGCGCAAAGCGTCCCTGCGTCCCTGCGTCCCTGCGTCCCACATCGAGTTCATGCTAACGGCCGCCGCGCCCGTGGCAAGGGGAAAATTTAGAAATTTTTTACTTTTACGGAACCCATTGCGGACTTCTCCCGCGAGAAACGGCGGTGGCGATCGTTGCCGTTTACACTTGCGAAGGCGGGGCCGAAGGGCAATGTGCTAACGATTTGAATGGGAAAGAGATTTTGGGTGGCGTTGGGGCTGGGGTCCGCATTGGCCGCGCTGGGAGGAGCGGTGGAACCGCTGCGGTTTGAGTGGAGCGGAGAGGTGCCCATCGACGGGGCCGCGACGGTGGGGCAGCTAGACAACGGCCTCCACTACTTTATCTTGCCGCACAGGGAACCGCCGGGCCGGGTCAGTCTGCGGCTCATTGTGGGTGCCGGATCGCTGGCGGAGCGGGAAGACCAGAGGGGGGTGGCTCATTTTTTGGAGCACATTGCCTTCTGTGGCTCCGAGAACTTTTCCAAGGGGGATCTGATTGAGTACCTGCAGCGCATGGGGATGAAGTTTGGGAGCCACAGCAACGCCTACACGAGTTTCACGGAAACGGTGTACATGCTGGAATTGCCCCAGAGCGATCGGCACACGGTCAAAGAGGGCCTTCTGGTACTGCGCGACTACCTGGGCGCCTTGACCATAGCTCAAGAAGAGGTGGACCGGGAGCGGGGTGTCATTCTGTCGGAAATCCAACATCGGGATTCGCCCCAGTACCGGGATGCGCTAGCCTATTACGACTTTCTGTTCCCCCACAGCGTTTTGGGCAAACGCTTCCCGCTCGGCGACCAAACTTCCGTAGGGGCGCTGTCGGCCGCGAAATTGCGGGAATTCTACGAACATTTCTACGTCCCCGCCAGCGGGGCGCTGGTCCTCGTGGGAGATTTGGATCCGGCGGCGGCCGAACGGGCCATAAAGTTCCTCTTCGGCGACGTTCCCGCCGGACCGGATCGGGCGGCCTGGCCGGTGGGCAGCTTCGCCGTTGCCGGCACACGCATAAAATTGCACAGAGAACCGGAATTGCCGCAGGTTCATGTCGACCTCTGCTGTCTGCGGCCGCTAGAAAATTTCCAAGATAGTCGGGCAACCCGGGAAGAAAAACTGCTGCAGTGCCTGGGGAGCGCCATCCTGACCCGCCGGCTGGAGATCCTGAGCAAGGAATTGAGCGCGCCCTTCATTGAGGGCTCCGCGGAGGTCTGCCGGCCCATTCGTCAGGAATTTCAGCTGGCGGTAGTGCAATTGTCCGTCCTGCCGGAGCGGATCTGCGAGGCGGTCCGCGTGGCGGAGCGGGAGCTGCGGCGGGCGCTGGAGTATGGCTTTACGGAAGGTGAGGCAGAGCGGGCCCGGAGGGAAATGGCCAGCCAGTACCGGAATGCCCGGCTGCAGGCCCAATCGCTCCATTCTTCCAGCGTAGCCGGTGCGTGGGTATCGTCCATCTGCGCGGGCCTTGCGCCCACCTCCCTCGAGTGGAATGATGATTTCGTCCAAGGGGTGCTGAAAAATGCGACGGCCCAGCGGATCGGTGAGGCCTTCCAGCGGGCTTGGGCTCCGACCAACCGAACCATCTATGTGGCCGGCAATTTGCCGGAAGAACTTACGGAAAACTCTATCCGCAGCACCTACTTCCGTTCCAGGCGCAGCCTACTAAAGGCGCCGCCGCGGGACTGCGAACGGGCTTTCGCCTACGAGGATTTCGGTCCGGCGGGGCAGGTGCTGGAGCGGTCCGAGGACAGAGAGCTGGGGCTGCAGCAACTGCGCTTTGCCAATGGCCTACGGCTGAATTTTAAGCGGACGGATTTCGAGGCCGGCCAGTTGCAGCTGCGGGTCCGCTTCGGTCGCGGTCTTCTGAGCCAGCCGGAGGATCGGCCTGGGCTCTCCCGTTTCGCCGAGTGGGCTTTCTCGGAGGGCGGTTTGGGAAAACATTCCATGGAAGAGCTGCGGGATCTGACCGCCGGTCACGTGCTGAGCGCGGATTTTTCCGTCGGGTCCAACGCTTTTTACCTAGATGGGAACACGACGGCTGAGGATTTGCCCCTCCAGCTGCAGCTTTTGGCCGCCTACTTGAGCGATCCCGGTTTCCGGCCGGAGGGAGAGGCGGTGGCCCGCAAAATCATACCGCAGGTCTATGCGGGCCTAGATCAAACCGCCAAGGGGGCCCTTCGCCGTCACGGTGAGCGCTTCCTGCACTGCGGCGATGGGCGCTTTGGCTATCCGGACCAGGGGGTAATGGAGTCCTACACCATGGACGATCTGCGCCGCTGGCTTGAACCGGAACTGCGGGACGGCTATTTAGAGATTTCCATCGTGGGAGACGGGGACCCGGAACGGGTAGAAAAGGCCGTGGCCGCTACGTTTGGTGCGCTGCCGATGCGAAAGGGTGCACCGGGCGAAATTCACGTGCCCATGGAGCTGCCGCGGGGTCAGCGGGCGGACATTCCGTTCGATTCGGAAATTCCGAAGGGGCTCGTCCTCGTCCATTGGCCTACCGACGACCGCTGGAACATTCCGCAGAAGCGGCACCTGGATCTTTTGGCCTCGGTGCTGGAGGACCGGCTTCGCGTGCGGGTGCGGAAAGAGGCGGGAGACACCTATTCCCCCTATGCCTACCAGGTCTCCAGCGCCGTCTTCGACCACTACGGCTACATCTGTGCCGCCGCACTGGTGGACGTTGCCCGCATTGGCGAGGTGGCACGCATGATCCACCGCATAGGTCAAGAGCTGCAAAAGTCCGGCCCGACGGCGGATGAATTTCTCCGCATCAGCCGGCCGGCGCTGACGGAGGTCCGAGAATTACTTCGCAAAAATTCCTACTGGCTCCAGTCTATCGACGGCTGCCAGGCCTGTCCGGAACTGCTGGAGTACGTCCGGACGGTCCTGCCCTTCTATGAAAACGTTCAGATGAAAGATCTGGATGACGGTCGGAGATTTTTCAACGAAGACGACGCAATCACGATCACGATACGGCCGAAAGGGCTCTAGCCGGCACGGCCGTGTGGCGCAAATTCTTCCACTCTCGAGACACCATCCGCGGCCGGCCGTCATCCTGGCCGGCAAGGGTTTCATGGCGTAGCCGCTGTGATGTCTAGCTGTCGTCGGAATCCTGACTAGTAAAGAGGTCCCCAATGGTGCCGAACTTGCTGCTTTCGGAGCCGTTGCCCTCCTTCCAGGCGGTAATTTCGCTCTGCAGCGCCTCATTGTCGTAGTCTAGCGCCTTTATGGATAGGGCAACGCGTTCGGCCGCGGCATCCAGCCGAATTACCACCGCCGTCACTTTCTGTCCCAGGGCCAACTGATTCTTTGCCCTACCGGCCCGCTCTTCCTGCATTTGGCTGGAGTGAATGAACCCGTCGATACCGCCGGGCAACTCCACGAAGGCACCGAAATTAGTAAGCTTAACGACCTCTCCTTCCACCCGGTCGCCGACGTGAAATTTCTCCTGAATATTATCCCAGGGATTCTCGTTGAGATTCTTGACACTTAACGAGATGCGACGACCTTCCTGGTCTACCGACATGACCATCGCTTCCACCTGATCGCCCACCTTAAAGACTTCACTTGGATGGCCCAGCCGCCGGGTCCAGGAAATGTCGGAAACGTGTACCATGCCCTGAACGCCCGGCTCCAGCTCCACGAAGGCGCCGTAGTTGGTCATATTTTGGACCGTACCGCTAACGGTGGAACCGATCGGGTAGCGACCCGCGACCTGCTCCCAGGGGTTTTCTTCCAGCTGCCGCATGCCGAGAGAAATTTTTTGCTCCTTGGAAGAGACGGCGATGATCACCGCCTCCACCTCCTGACCGATTTTGAGCAGGTCCGCCGGCTTGCTAATTTTTTTCCACCAGGAAAATTCCGTGATGTGGATGAGTGCTTCCAGCCCTTCTTCCAGTTCCACAAAAGCCCCATAGGGCACCAAATTTACCACCTTGCCGCGCACGCAGGCCCCCACTGGATAGCGGCGTTCCACGTCATCCCACGGATTCGGAGTTGTTTGTTTAAGGCCCAGCGAGATGCGCTCCCGTTCCTTGTCAATGGCGATGACCATGACGGTCAGCTCTTCGCCCACCCGCAGCGTTTGGCTCGGATGGGTAACCCGTCCCCAGCTTATGTCTGTCACGTGTAAGAGTCCGTCCACGCCGTCCAAATCCACAAAAGCGCCGTAGTCCGTGATATTTTTCACGGTCCCCCGCACGATATCGCCCACCTTGATGGTATCGAAGATCTCCTTCGACCTTCGCCAGCGCTCCTCCTCCAGCACCTCCCGGCGGGAAAGGACGATATTGCGGCGATCGCGATTGATTTTAACCACTTTGAATTCGTAGGTGCGGCCAATAAGCTCATCCACCCCCATGACCGGCTTCAAATCCACCTGGGACAGCGGTAAAAATGCGTCTACTCCGATACTTACGGTAAGTCCTCCCCGCGTTTTGGCCTTGATTTTTCCGGTTACGATAGCCCCCTCTTCTACCGTTTGCGCTATGCGTTCCCAATTTTTCTGCTGCTTAGCCCGGTCATAGCAGAGGATCGGGCTGCCATTGACACCCTCCAACTTGGCGAGAAAAACGTCCACCGCCATGTTGGGGTGCACCTCGGCGGGCTCTTCAAATTCGGAGAGCCGCACGCGCCCCTCCGACTTTGCCCCAATGTCGATGGACACTTCATTCTGGCTGATTTCCGTAACAATGCCGCCCACAATCTGCCCCTCTTCCAGGCGGGCGAGCGCGCTCCCGGCTAGGAGCTCCTCCATAACACTTTGCATAATTTTGCCTCCGAGTAGTTCGGAGGGTTTGCGGTGAGAACTAAAGATCGCGGAACCCCCACGTCCAGCCGGATCATCGAAATGGCGTTGTGGATGGCAAGATTTTTCGTGGGAGAGGTTCCAGTCCCAGCTTTTTTATTCTCCGCCGCAAGTCGGGTCGCCGCCGTGCTACACCGCCAAGAAAACGTGGTACTATCGCTCGCTCGGCCTGCCCAAATCCGTTTCTGAGCTCTGCAGCTGTCGTGGCCTTGATTACGATTCATACTTGACGAAGTGTCCCTTAATTTGGTACAATTGCCGTGTGGAATGGCTGAGCGCTACCGCAACGGAATTTCCTACGTTCCTACCAAGATGCTACTTCATACGTTAAAAAAACTTCAGTGAGCCAAAGTGCAGCAGTTCCACAGCCCACTTCGCCGGGTCTGGCGACGGTACAGACCCCACTCACTCAAGATCAGCTAAATGCATTAGATTGGAAAGCGACGTTTTGTCTTATGTATTCCTATCGTCGGCTCCTCAGTAACGCGATCGTTTCGTTTTTCGCCGCACTTTTTAGACATAGAAAAAGTCTAGTGTTGGATGACGTAAACCGTATGGCAGCGTCCATCTACCTTGGTGCAGACCCCGCCGCCCCGATCTCCGATCCTCCCGTTGACAATCCTGCTTCCTCCTCCCCTTCCTCCGCTGCCGCTACCTCGGCAGAAGGAGACCCCGCCGACAGCGCACCTGTTGCCCCCACTGACGCTGCCTCGGCAGCTCATGTGGTGACCAGTAGCCCTACGACTAGGGCTGCCGAGCAACTTTGTGGGAAATTGGAAGAGAAATTCGGCCTAGACGCCATTCCGTCCGACAAGCTTGCACTGATCCCTGCGTCAATAGACTTCGGCAAAACTTCGGGCAAATGGACAAATTACATAGATGGCTTAAGGGCCTTCATACTAGCGGTGCATAGTGATAGATGTGTATGGCAAGGCCATCCGTATCACTTTCAACTATGCACACAAAGTACCACAAGCACCTACGTTCGAACCGGAGTCGATGATGTAATATACGCTCCGCATCCGCGGCCGTTTTCTGACGATGATTATAGTACGGGAATGCAGCAGGACTGTAATGAGATTATTCCTGGCGCAGCAATATCTTGCTCGCCCAACGAGCCATATGCGGTCCGAATCAAGGATACGGCCCAAATCGAGGATCGAGTCGACAGAGCCGAATCCGAGGCAAGACGCCGCCCTTTTTTTGAGATGGCAGCACGCTGGAAGGCAAGGTATATAGTAGATTTAAGGTGCGACCTTGACACAAGCGACACTTGTGATGTACAAGTCCAAGACTATGCCTCAAACAACAACAAGCCGAAGTACCTAGCCCTTGATGAAGAGGGAGTTGAAAGATACCCCGACAAGCGTATTCAGGTTACCCCGCTAGTCTACACGAATCAACCTGGGGAAAATGAGGAAGATCGCGGCACCCACGAAATGTTCCACATAGCCGTCACCAACCTAGGGGACAACAGGGCATTTAATGATGAGCAATTTGATGCACTATTCGGACAACTTCACGCGATAGAAGGAGCACATAGGGAGGGTAATGTCATTTACCATTGCAACGGAGGGCTCGGTCGCGCGCCAACGGTGCTGACGGCACGCACTCTATGGGAATGGGCAAGACGGGCACGAGAGTTTGGCATGGATGTCGTTTGGGATGAAGGAAACCAAAATCAACTCGTTTGCGATAACACACTTAATCTGGCCGCCCTATATAAGAGGATGCTGATCCTTGGGATCCATTCCCGCAGCACGTTTATACAGTCGAAGGCGCAATTTGATGCTTTGCGTGGATATGGACGGCATTTAGCCGCACTCGCGCCGCCCGCGCCGCCTGAGCCGCCCGCGCCGCCTGCGCAGGGGTAGAGCCCGGTTGCGCACGGCACCGCGGTCAGCTGCTTTCTGGCAGGATGCGACAGATTGGATTTCTGCTATCGCTCGCTCGGCCGCCCTTCTCCGCAGGATTGGCATGGCAGTTTTGGTTTTTTGTGAAACGAAGAGAGGCGTGCGCTAGCCGTGGGCACGTCAGGGAAACGCAGTTTTCCAGCTGCGTCTAAAAAACGTAAAAACACGGCCGTTCGAGTGGCCATTTCCATTTGACAAATCGGCCGCCGGCCGACTAGACGGTACCCCTCGGAGAGAGGAGAGCGATGGAGAAACTGGGGTTGGTAACGGAAATGCGAAAAGACCGGCGGCGTGGTGAGTTACGCCGTGCACGGAAGGCGGGCCGCGTACCCGCAGTGGTCTACGGGGAATCCGGAAATGCAGCGCTCTATGTCGACGGCAAGGAGCTGCGCGTCGTCCTGCGCCGCATCGCCGGTGGGGCGGCCATCGTTACGCTATCGATGGGAGAAAAAAAAGAACGGTCCGTGGTTCTCGCTGAAGTACAGCGGGATCCCATCGATGATGGCGTTCTCCACGTAGACTTTCACGAAGTCTCCATGAAAAAGAAAATGCACGCCCATATTCCAGTCGCGCTTATCGGTCAGGAGGAATGCGTGGGCGTGAAAGCGGAGGGCGGCGTGCTGGAGTTCCTAACCCACGGGCTAGAGGTGCGCTGTCTACCCAAAGACCTGCCGTCCGGCTACGTGCTGGACGTTTCCCAGCTGCAGGTGGGACAGATCGTCCACGTGAAGGACCTGAAGCCGCTCGATGGGGTGGAGTTTCTCGGATCCCCGGATTTAGTCATCGCCATGTGTGCCGCACCAAAGACCCAGACGGAGGAAAAGGCTTCCTCAGCGGCCGCCGATGGAGAGACGGCCGGCGATGCGGCGGGGGGGCCGGCCAAGGAGAAGGGAAAGGCCTAGCGTTAGGCAACGGAGAGTGGCGGCCCTGGTGGCCGTAGGGACATTGGATCGATGGTGGTCGAGGAAAGAAATCTAATGCTACTGGTGGGCTTAGGAAATCCCGGCGCCATCTATGTGCACACGCGCCACAATCTCGGACAGTTCGTTCTCGACAACTTCGCTCGCCTTCAAAATTTACGCTGGGTCAACAACAAGCGGCTTAATGCGGATCTTGCTCGGGGTCGCTGTGGCCGGTCCGACTATGTCCTAGTGCGACCGCTCACCTACATGAATGAAAGCGGCTATCCGGTGGGACGGGTAGCCAGCTACTTCAAGGTGGAGCCGGGCCGTG
>JAIRMB010000069.1 GCA_031258995.1 Puniceicoccales bacterium | reverse complement strand
GCCATGGGCCACTCTCACGGGGTCACACTTCCGCTGGCAAGCCAATTTCCAATGGTGGCGCAAAGAAGCCGCTTCAGCCGCCCGATTAAGGTGCGTAGCCTCAAAATTAGGAAACCGTTTGGGACGATAAGGGCTGCTTACTGCTCCAGACTTTTAGCCGACAAACTCAGCCGTCGTGGCATCCGCTTGGTCGCCGGCTGCAAAAAAATATGCCGCCCAACACCCCGCAAGAGAAGGAATTGTTCAGAAAACGCTCATTTGCCGGAACGGTAATCGGGAAATTCAAAAACTTTTTTGGGCCAGAGCCTTCCCGTTTCCGCTCGCCGATAGCCGCATTTTCGGCCGTTCGCTCCAGCGCCTTGGCTGTCAACCTGAGTTAAAAAACGACGATCGAATTTTTCGATCCGAATTTTATAAATTATCTCTGCGCGGAAGCTTACGATCTTGCGGCATGTGGGATATCGGCGGCACGTTTGACATCGAAAAAAAATCCTTTAGACTTGGGCTCGTGAGGTTTCGAATAAGAGCCATCCTTCCGCTGCTCTATGGCATGTCGTCCGTTGCCGGCTTCGCGGTCCCGAAAGTTTCCATCTGCATCCCTGTCTACAACGTGGAGCCCTGGCTGCCGGCAGCTCTGGACAGCGCCCGCGATCAGACATTGGAAGACATCGAAATCATTTGCGTGGACGACGGCTCCACGGACGGCTCCCTCGCAGTCTTAAAATCCTATGCCGAAAAAGATCCGCGCATTAAGGTGCTCGAAAACGGGGAAAATCTTGGGACGCTTTACACAAGGATACGGTCCATTTGTGCTTCGCAGGGGAAGTATATCATCCCACTGGACTCCGATGACGAACTGTTTCTCGATATCGCCGAAAAGGCCTACAACGCCGCAGAAAATGAGGAGGTGGATATTGTTTTCTTCCGGACGAAAAGCGTAGGACCAAATGGAAAGCGGCCGTCGGCGCAAAAGGGACCCAACGTGCCATCGACAGCGAAGGCCCGAAGCACCAAGGGGCTTATTTCGCTGGTCGGAGAGAGTAAAATGTCGTGGCGCCTCTGGGGACGGCTCTGGCGCGGAGAACTGATCCGATCAGTTGCCGCCAATTGGCTGGACTTCGCACGCAATAATCACATCGTATACAAGGAGAATGCATTCCTTTTTTATTTCACAGTAAGAAAGGCAACATCCTGTGTGTCTCTCGGGGACATCGGCTACGTCTACTACCGGGCGCATGGCGGAGTTAGTAGCAGGAGAGGTGCCGCCGCGAGGGCGAAGCGACAGGCCGACATTGCGACCGTGCGAAAAATTATTGCCGAAGACAAACCCGACGTGCCGGGAAAAGAAAAATTCTTGAATCGTCTGCGCAAAAATTCCCCCCGGGAGCCAACGCCCAGCTCAACTCAAAAGAACTTGCTTCGGTATACTTTTAGGACAAACTGGGCGCGTGAAACCGGTTCGAAGTGTTAGTTTTTCCACTTTAGTCAAATCTTTGGAGGGTTTCCTGCCGCGCGAAGAGCAGCTCAGCTACTTCTTAAAAGAAAGCCCGCCGGGCGATTCCGGACGGACGCAGAAAAGTCGTCTGATCCAACAGGTTTCAATGGCTAGCGCCGCCCATGGGCCGGGACGCGGCGAAATTTTTTGCCCCTTTGACTCCAAAAACGCGATACCGGAAACTTTTATCGAACAACTGCGACACATGACGCAGTCCGGCAAAATTTTGCCTAAATCGCAAAAGGGCCGCCTGCGCATCGTTTTTATGAATTCTATCTTCCATTTTCCTGAGCGAGAATCTTGCTGGCGTCTAATGGAAATGCTCGCCCCACACGGCATCGACTGCTGCATCTGCGACGAAAAATCCAAAAATTTAGTCCGGCAAATCAATCCGGACCTTCTCTTCTTCTTTTGGCAGCCCGACCGCAATCTGCTGCCAGACGTGCCTTCCGCCGTAATGGTTACTCACCCCGTCCGATCAGCTTGGGCGCGCCAATCGGACGTTGCCTTTTATGTCACAGATGATGAGGCCGCCATCAGAAAACTCACCGCTCAATTAAAGGAAAAAACGCGAGTTGTGCCCACCACCCTATCGACAAAAAAAACGGAATTTTATGGCGGTCCGAAACGCAGGCTTTTCTACGCCAGTCTAAATTGGGATCAACGGCGCGGTGTCGGCTATGTGCCGCTCTACCGGCTGCTGGACGAGACCGGCTACTTCGACGCCTACGGGCCAGAGAGCTGTTGGGAGGGAAAGGTGAAAAATTCCTATCGCGGGTTGCTCGCAAATGGGTGCGATGAATTGCTTAAAACGGCACAGAAAGCAGGCATCGTCCTCGTTCTTCACGCCCCCCTCCACTTTAATTCCGGCACGCCGACAGCGCGCATCTTCGAAGCCGCCGCCGCATCGGCCGTGATCATCAGCGACAAGCATCCCTTCGTCCAAAAGCACTTCGGCGATTCCGTGCTCTACGTGGACCAAAACGCCGACCCAACGGAGATGTTCCGCCAGATCGACGGCCACATGCGCTGGATCTTAGCCAACCCCAAAAAAGCAGTCGAACTGGCCCGCCGCTCCCACAGCATTGCTACGGAAAAATTTCCCCTCGAAAGGGAAGCGGAAAAAATCGAAGCCTGCATCCGAAAAGTCGTAGCGGAAAGGGCATCCTAATGGAAAATCGGACCGTCCGCCCGCACGCTCGCCGTCTGAAACTTCTGCCAGGGCGCTTCATTTCTGTTGAACGGCTGGAAATTTTGCCCCATCGGTGGAGCTTCTGGATCCATGGGCCCGTTCGGCAGACTTATCGCGCGGTTCGTTTCGCCCAAAAGTAAATCTTTCGCCCAAGCAGAACGGAACGGCGGGCGGCATTCCCGTTTTTTGCCGAATGATTTTCAGCCGGCCGGTGGCGTAACCCTGCTGGCTGGCCGCGGCCGCTATCCCTACCTATGCGCCCTTCGGATGCGGGCGGCTGCCGTGCCCTGCAGCCTCATCGCCGCAGAAGATGCCGACGACGCGGTATGGGAACTCTTCCCGCCGGACCGCCGTGCCCGCTTCAATCCGGGGCAAATTGGCAAATTGCTGCGCAAATTGAGGGACTTCGGGTCCGCCTATGCCCTCATGGCTGGCCAAATCGCTCCCAAACGGCTCTTTCGCGGGCTCAAGTTCGATTTCACCGCCCTCCGGATGCTGGCCAGCCTGCCCCAACGCAATGCGGAAAGCATCTTCGGCGCACTCGCCCGAGAAATTGAGCGGCAGGGCGTCCTCCCGCTGGACGCGCGGGCCTTCATGGACGAAGACTTGGCCACGGAGGGACAAATGGGGAGAGCAACCGTTCCGACTCAAAATTTGCGGGAAGGGATTCGCGTGGCGCGGGCCATCGCCGCCCTCAACGTGGGCCAAGGAATAGTGGTTCGCCGTGGAACAATTTTAGCCGTAGAAGGCTTCGATGGAACGGACAAAATGCTACTGCGCTGCGAAGAATTTCGCACCGATCGAAAATGTTTCATCAAAACTTCCAAGCCCAACCAAGATTTTCGCTTCGATGTCCCCGTCGTGGGGCCCGGAACATTGGCTGCGATGGAGCGCGGAGGCGTCCGCCACATGGCTCTGGAAGCGGGAAATACCCTCCTCCTCGATCGGGTGGAGTTCCTTGCGGAAGCAGATCGCCGCGGAATGGGCGTGTACGGCTATGGAAAAGCGGAGGAGTAATCACACGATTATTTTGGCGGCCGGCAGAGGGCGGCGCTTTGGGGGTGCCATACCTAAACAGTTCCAGTCGATTTCGGGCCGGCCGCTGCTGCACTACTCACTCGCAACTTTTTTGAATCATCCGGACATTGACTCCGTCACAGTTGTGCTGCCGGAAGATTTTTTGAACTTCCCCCTGCCCGACCACAGCAAGCTGCGGCCGGCGGTCATCGGCGGTAAAGAGCGCCACCAGTCCACAATTCGAGCCCTTGCGGCCCTGTGCTGCGCGGAAAATGACGGCATATTGATTCATGACGCCGCCCGCCCGCTGGTACCCGGTTCCCTTATCGGTGATGTGTGCCAGGCGCTACAGCAAGCCGATTTGGTCACGCCCGCCCTGCCCATCAGCGATGCCCTCATCGATCGGGACAATCTCTTCGTAGTCGACCGGACCCATTACGCCGCCGTTCAAACGCCGCAGGGGTTTCGTTGTTCCCTTCTGCGCCATGCCATGGCGCAGTTAGAAGAGCGGGAAAGGGAATTGACCCCCACCTGCGAATTCGAAGTTGTTCGGATTCTGTACCCAGCCGCCAAGGCCGTTCTCGTCGCCGGCCATCCGATGAATGAAAAATTCACTCACCCAACCGACGGCGAATTGATGGGCCGCGCCCTCGCAAAATAGGGACCCATTGTCCCACAGCAGCTCGCCCAGGGCCATTGTCAGCACAAAAGTTTGCGACGATTCCCCCAAAAGCTCCGTCCACGGAAAATCGACGGCACAGAAACCCGCCGATCCGTAAAAAATTCCTAAATTTTCCCCTTGCCACGGGCGCGGCGGCCGTTAGCATGAACTCGATGTGGGACGCAGGGACGCAGGGACGCAGGGACGCTTTGCGCTTTTAGCAGCCTTTTGCGCGTTTTTCGGG
>JAIRMB010000049.1 GCA_031258995.1 Puniceicoccales bacterium | reverse complement strand
TCGAGGACGTGCGGGAGGCGCTCCGGGAGCGGGAGCGGCTGGCCAGCGCCCCCGACATGGGGGTCCTCGTTGGAGGGCAGCATGCGAAAAAAAAGAGTGGGACACCTGCGGCAGAGGTGGTTGAAGAAAATGTGGAGCTGAAGCCCGTGCGGCGGGGAGCGGCTTCCGTGCTGGACATTCTAGGCTTCGATCCGGCCGGCCAGGAGGAAGAGGTCCCCTACAACCGTAGCAGCGTAAAAAAGGAGTGGCTGAAGAGCTACGATGCGCTGGTGGATATGCAGGATAGGATGGAGGCTCGACTTAGTGTTCACCGGTCCGATACGTTGCGGAGGGAGGGCAGCGGGCTCTCCGACCATTCCGCGCTGCTGGGTCAGCACACGGCGGACGGTGCGGCGGACCACATGGATCTGGAGAGGGCCTTAACTTTCGTGGAGAACGAGCGAGAATTGCTTGGGGAAGTGACCGCCGCCATTGACCGCATTTTCCGCGGTACCTACGGAATCTGCGAACAGACGGGGAAGCCCATCGATGAAAAACGGCTCGAGGCCATACCATTTGCGCGGTTTTCGCTGGAGGGACAGCGGGAAAGGGAAAAGGCGCGGCAGCGGATGGCGGCAGAGCAGCAGGTGGGAAGTGCGCTCTTCCTCATCGGGGATGGGGACGGCGAGCTGTCGTTGGAGAAGGACGACGATGGGGAGGAGTAGGACTTCTCCTTTATCGGCTACCTTACGGACTTCGGAGTGGAATTGTCTCCCGCTTGTTTTTTTTGTGATCGTGTGCGATCAAGTTTCGAAGCTCCTTGTTTCTCATCTGGCTGTTCCTTTCACTGTCATTCCCCGCGTTCTCTATCTGCAACTCGGCCACAACAGCGGGGCCGCCTGGGGTATGCTGCCCGGGCGGCGAATCCTTCTCTGTGCGCTCGCGCTGGCTGTCCTTGCCGGCGGAATCATTTTCCGTAGCTGTCTGCAACTGGACCAAAAATGGAACCGCGTCGCCTGTGGACTCGTAGGTGGGGGAATAGCCGGCAACCTGCTGGATCGCCTACGATTGGGCTACGTGGTGGATTTCGTTGATTTGCACCTACCCTTTTACCGCTGGCCGACATTCAACATTGCCGATTTTGCCCTATGCATTGGCGCGTTTTTATATTTCATAAGACCTTACATAGAAAAAAAATAGAGCCAGTATGGGTGGGGTACCGGTGCTAATTTTGCGCGATACTTTCGGCGCAAAATTCCCGTACCGTCCAAAACCAGGTGCGACTCTTCTATGGCGACCGGATTTCGCCGTCAGGCCGACGCAGGGCAGATCACGGCTCCGCTCTGGAAGGGGCCATTCCGCCGAAATTTTCTTGACGGAGGGCTACAAATATTCCCCGCTCTTCGCGTTCTGCTCGGTAGCTCAGTGGTAGAGCGGTCGGCTGTTAACCGATTGGTCGCAGGTTCGAGCCCTGCCCGAGCAGCCATTTTGTGGAAGTAGTGGCCGAGAAATGCACTTGACTCATTTTACCTCACGAAAGAAAAAACGGTGTTTTTAGTAAAGACACGTAGGGAACGAAGTTGCGATGAAGAGTACGCAAGAAAAAAAAGAACAGCACGGGACCGATAAAAAAAAGTGGTTTCTCCTGGATGCGGCCGAAGAAACGCTGGGGCGCATGGCCGTTCGTGTCGCGAACATATTGCGCGGAAGGAACAAGCCAACTTACACGCCCCATGTGGACACGGGAGATTTCGTGGTGGTGGTGAATGCGGAAAAAGTACGTCTGACTGGAGAAAAGGATCTGCGCAAGAAGTACATGTTCTATACCGGCTACATGGGCAATGAGAAGTACCGTACGGCAGCTCAAATGCGACAGCGGCAGGGCCGTTTTTTGGTAGAACACGCCGTGCGGGGCATGATGCCTAAAAATCGGCTTGCGGCGGCGGCGATGAAGAAATTGAAAGTCTACGTGGGCCCCGCTCATCCGCATGGGGCGCAAAATCCGGAGAAACTTTAGGGGGATGCTATGTCGGTGCCAGTTCCATCGAGTGAGTTTTTGGGCACGGGCCGCCGGAAGGAGGCGGTAGCGCGGGTTCGCATCCGTCGCGGTGCAGGAAAGATTACGATAAATGAGCGGCCGGTCGCGGACTACTGCCCTCAAGACATTTTTGCACAGCAGGCCTTCGGCCCCATTCGGCTGGTGGAGATGGATGGCATGCTGGATGTGCGTGTGCTGGTGGATGGCGGTGGCACGATGGGGCAAGCCGGTGCCATTGCCCATGGCATTGCGCGGGCGCTCGTGGCGATGCGGCCAGAAATGCGCCCCGCCCTCAAACGGGAGGGCATGCTGACCAGAGATTCGCGCATGAAGGAGCGGAAGAAGTCCGGCCAGCCGGGTGCTCGCAAGCGGTTTCAGTTCTCTAAGCGCTAGTATTTTCTCCTGCCCGAGGCGCCGCTATCCCCAAAAAGGGGTTGCAAAATTGCGCGAAAAGGTCCACAATGGCGGCCGGCCGTTGGCATTCTTCTATGACGGGGTGGGGCTGAGTTTTCCCCGAAATCAACTTCGGCGGGAAAACAGTATGGCAAGAGCGGCTAGAGCTGGCGGCGGCTTTTTAAGCTGGTACTTCAAGAGCAGCCTCTTTGTGCGCATTTTTTTGGGACTTTTATTGGGGGCCGCCGTTGGGCTCCTGCTGAGCCACTTTCCAGATCGGGCGCGGGTCCTTGTCTCCTATGGGCAGTTTTTTGGCGATATCTTCATCCGGCTTTTGAAGATGACCGTAGTGCCGATCATTCTCTTTTCGCTAATCTCCGGCGCGGCAAGTATCAGGCCGAGTTTGATTGGACGGGCGGGCGGTAAAACGCTTCTCTACTACTTCGTCTCCTCCGCCCTAGCCGTTGCCATCGGCTTTGCCGTTGCCCTACTTTTTCGTCCGGGAGAGGGCATGCACATGGTCGCCGAGAAGGGCGGGCCGGGAGAAATTGTTCAAACGAAGCCGCTTGCGCAGATTGTTTTGCAAATCATCCCGACAAATGTTTTTGAGTCTTTGGCCAAAGGCGATGTTTTGCCGGTCATTTTTTTCGCACTTGCGGTGGGTATCGGCCTCTCTGCTTTACGCGATGCGAGGAGCAAAAATTTAGCGCGGCAGGCCGGTGTGCTCTACGACGTCTGTTCTGTCGCTGCGGAAGCCATGTACAAAATTGTCGGTGGCATCATGCAGTATGCGCCCATTGGGGTGTTTTCTATAATCGTCACTGTTTTCGCACGGCAGGGCTCCCAGGCCTTGGGACCGCTAGCTTGCGTCGCGCTCACGCTTTATGTAGGTCTGATCCTGTATTTTATCATAGGCTTCGGCGGCCTGCTTACGCTCTGCGGGCTTAATTTCGTAAAATTTCTCAGAGGTGCGCGGGAGCCGATGGTGGCCGCCTTTGTCACCCGCTCTTCCAGCAGCACTCTCCCTCTAACCATGCGCGCTGCCGAGGAGCGACTTGGCGTCCCCCGAACGCTCTGTTCCTTCATTTTGCCGATTGGCGCCACGGTTAGCATGGTGGGAACAATCATTTATTTCATGATCGCCGTTCCATTCGTCGGCTATGCTACAGGCATGCCGCTGAATGGCAGCCAGGTGCTA
>JAIRMB010000040.1 GCA_031258995.1 Puniceicoccales bacterium | reverse complement strand
CCTTCTACGCCACGGATGACGCCTTTGCGCCCGTCGCCGACATGATTCATCGGTCCGGCAAGGCCTTCGATGTCTTTCAGGTGGCTAAGACCTTTCTTTCGGAGCCGAGCCGCTTCGCCGTCGTGCTGCGAAAAAATCCCGAGGATGAGAGCCTGTTCCATAGCACTGCCTTCGACGATCTACCCTTTTTGGACCAGGAAGATGCGTTGGGACACCTGATTCGTAACCATTTGGATCGCATTTTTGATCGCATCGAGGAAGAAGTGGAAGTGCCCAAGGGCAACTTTACACAGATTGCCCGCTGCCCTTTCACGAAGCGGCTCATTGGTGCACCGAATCATCACAGTTACAGAGATTTATTGCAGGAACATTTTTTGCAGTGCGTGCGCAATATGCCCTTCGACCGCTACTGCGAACGGCTTGAATTTACCAACGGAGCCGAAGACGTAGCTGCTTGGCTGGAGCAGATGAAAAAGCGCAGCAGTTATCGTCCCAAAGATATCGAAGAGAGTAGTGGTGCGGGGATAGGCGAAATGGCCGCAGATCCCGAAGCGATAGCCGGCATGGAGGAGGCGGCAAATGTCACAGCAGATGGAGTCGCCACAGATGCGCCAACGGCGGAGCCCGTGCCCAGCGGTGAAGTTCCTGCGGCGGAAAGAAAAACCGATGCAAGTGCGTCCGAGCCGGCGGCCATGACAAAGGAAAGCGCGACCGGAGAACGGCCCATCTTCCATTCTTTGCGGGACGTGCGCATCTATCTAAAGGAAAATGCGGACCGGTTTCTGCGGGCGAGAAAATCCATTCGACTAGAAGGGAAAAATCTGGGGTCCCTAGCGGATAGTGCCATCCGCCGTTTTGTCGACTACTGCTGGGACCGGCAAAAGCGTTTTCCTCTCGATACGGCCAGCGCCATGCGGAGCAAGTTCAAGCAGCACAAGTTGCACATATTTAAGCACGGTAAGAAGGGGTCTTCCTACGTGACGCCGGTGGCGCGAAAATTTCGCGACTGGGACACGGTATTTACTCCTGAGCTAGAAAGAGTTTTGGCCGCCATCGAAGGCAATTCGTTGATCACCCTCATGGATCTGGTCGCGCAGCTGGGCAGCGCCGACGTCGAACGGGAAGAGACCGTCAAGGCATTGAAATGGCTCTTGCGAGAAGGATATGTGACGGAGCTGGAGAACGGCACGCTCCTAACCTACCCGCGCATGGCCAAAAAGAGCAAAGAATCTTCCCCAAAAGTTAGAGAGAAGTCAAACGGGCAAATGAAGGAGCTCTTAGAGGGATCGCATCCGGAGCATTTGACTCATGGGGAGAAACATGGAAGCGGCAATGAGGGCGACGGTTCCGGCGAGGAGGAGGACGACGGTCGGCTGGAGGATGGCGGAGAGCCGCTCGACGGCGCTGCCCAGTTCCTCCTCCATGATGTCTGCCGCGTAAGTTGCCATAGAGGAGAGAGTTCCACTTCTTTCGCCAACGACGATGAGCCCCCGCACGGAGGACGGAACGACGGAGGACTGGCCGAGCAATTCGCCGAGGGGGACGCCCTCTCCGGCACGAACGGAAAGGGATTCGAAGTGGGTGCGGAGTGCAGTGCTCCCTATGGCGCGACAGGAAAGGCGGAGTGCCTCCGAGAAGGGGACGCCGTGGCCCAAGGTAGAGCCCAACGTGCGGAAAAAAAGTACGAGCCCTTGCCGACGGATGAAATTGCCCAGCAAGGGGATGCGCAGCAATAGGGCAGAGCAGCGGCGGCGGCCGCCCGCCGTCCGAGACCAGAGAAAGAGCAACAGTAGTAAAACGCTGGGTCCGGCGAGGAGCGGCGTCTGTCGCCGGCGGAGGAAGTCGCTGAAGGTCATCACTGCCCGCGTGAGCGGCGGCAGAGGGAGAGAGCTGTCCTGTAACATGGTCTGGAAGCGCGGAATCACGTGGCCGGTGAGGAATAGAATGGCGCCAAGGGCTACCGCGAGCACGGCCAGCGGGTAGATGGCGGCGGAAATTGCCTTGGATTTGTTCCGTAGCGTGCGGCGGCGGGCGGTGGCGATGGAATCGAGAGCTGCGGCCAGGGCGCCGGAGGCTTCCCCCGCCCGTACGATATTCCGATAAACCTCGTCAAAGATGTTCGGGTACAGCTCCATGGCCTCGTAGAGGAAGCGGCCGGCACGCACCTCACAGGCCAACGGGGCCAAAATATTGCGCAGACCGGAGCGATCTTCCCGCTGGGCCAGCATTTCTAGCCCATCGACCAGGTGGATGCCGGCCCGAAGGAGCAGTGCCAATTGGTGCGTAAAGGCGACCAACTGGGCGGCCGTACCGTGGGATTTCCGTCGGAAGCGAAAATGGCGGCGCCAGAGCGAAGGCTCCCTCTCCGCGAGAAAGTCGCAGGCGATCGATCGGCTCTCCAATTCGCGGCGGGCGGCAGCCGCATCCGTAGCTCGGATTTCGCCGCTGGCATAGCCGCCGGACCGGTCCCGCCCGAAATAGGTAAAAAACTTCAACGGTTCCATGGCATCTGCTGCAGAAATTCGTCCGATGAAATTTCGCCGGCCGACAAGGCGTCCATCCCGGCGCGAACCAGGGAACCGATGCCGGCCGCTCTTTCTA